>NZ_WIVQ01000001.1:0-277371 GCF_009600545.1 Pseudomonas sp. FSL R10-1339
CGGTACCGCCGCGACCATGAAACAACAGCAGCTCGACGCCTTGCTCACGGCAGATATTGACCAGGGCTTCCTGCGCCCGGTACTGCGCCCAGGCGGCCGCGGTGGTGCCCGCATCCTTGGCCGAGTCGGAATAGCCGATCATCACTTCCTGCGGGCCCTGCAGGTGCGCGCGATAACCCGGCAACAGCAGCAGGCGCTCGATCACCGGCCCCGCATTGTCGAGGTCGGCGAGGGTTTCGAACAGCGGTACAACCCGCATCGGCCGCTCCAGCCCAGCCTCCTTGAGCAACAGTTGCACCGCCAGTACATCCGAGGCAGCACCGGCCATCGAGATCACGTAGGAGCCCAGCGAGGCGCCCGGTGCGGCAGCGACTTCGCGGCAGGTCGCCAGCACTTCGGCGGTGTCGGCACCCGGCTTGAAATAACCGGGCAACAGCGGCCGACGGTTGTTCAATTCGCGCATCAGAAAGCTAAGACGCGCATCCTCGTCCCAGTCCTCATAGCGGCCCAGGCCCAGGTAATCGGTGATTTCAGTCATGGCCGAGGCATGGCGTGCAGCATCCTGGCGCACATCGAGGCGCACCAGGAACAGGCCGAAGGTTACAGCCCGACGCAGGAAATCGAGCAGCGGGCCATCGGCAATTACGCCCATGCCACAGGCATGCAGGGACTGATAACACAGCTGCAACGGCGCCAGCAGTTCGCGATTGTCCTGCAGCACTTCAGGCGGCGCGGCCTGGGTGCTGTGCAAGGCTGTATGCGCCCAATTGCGGGTGGCCCGCAGGCGTTCACGCAATTGTTTGAGTACGGCGCGATACGGCTCGGCGCTGTCGCCTGCAGCGGCCAGCAGTTGCGCCGAGGCCTGTTGCATCGACAGATCGGCCGCCAGTTTGTCGATATCGCGCAGGTACAGGTCCGCCGCCATCCAGCGCGCCAGCAGCAGTACTTCACGGGTAACGCTGGCCGTGACATTGGGATTGCCATCACGGTCGCCGCCCATCCAGGAAGCAAAGCGGACCGGTGCGGCCTCAAGCGGCAAATGCAGGCCGGTCGCGGCATGCAGGGCCTTGTCAGCCTTACGCAGCATATGCGGCACGGCGTGCCATAACGAATGCTCGATCACCGCAAAACCCCACTTGGCCTCATCCACAGGGGTAGGTCGGGTGCGACGGATTTCTTCGGTGTGCCAGGCCTCGGCGATCAACCGCTGCAAGCGCTGATGAATCTCGGATTTTTCCGCGAGGGTCAGGTCACGATGGTCCTGGGCCGCCAGTTGCTCGGCTATGGCATCGTACTTCTGGATCAGGGTGCGGCGAGTCACTTCAGTGGGGTGTGCGGTGAGTACCAGTTCAATTTCAAGACGGCTGACCTGGCGCGCCAGCGACTCGGGGTCATGGCCTTCGGCGAGCAGGCGCGCAAGCAGTTGCGGCAACACCAGCGCCTCAAACGGCTGGGGCTGGCCTTCTTCACGGCGGTGGATCAGTTCGTACTGCTCGGCAATATTGGCCAGGTTCAAAAACTGGTTGAAGGCTCGCGCAACGGGCAGCACTTCGTCATCGCCCAGGGCGTCCAGAATGGCGCTTAACTCCTCGCCGGTGGTGCCGCGCCGGTCGGCTTTGGCCCCCTGGCGAATGCGCTCGATCTTGGCGAGAAAAGCTTCGCCGTATTGGTCACGAATCGTATTACCCAACAGCTCACCCAGCAGGTGAACATCATCGCGCAAGCGTGCATCAATATCGGTCATCAGCAGTTTCTCCAGCAGGATCCGGGGACAGCTCGTGCCCCAAGAGTGCGTTGCAAAGGCAGTTGGAGGCAAGCCATGGGAAGCACAGATTTAAAAAAATGCGCTGACCAATCGGTCAGAAAATCTTTTAGGCCAAATGCCATCTTTTATTGAACTATTCAAAAAACGCTTCGGTCACAGCCATTAACCATCACCGCTGGAACTCGTGTTCCAACACTCCGGGTGACGTCGCCAGTCGTGATGGAATTTGCTTTTTTAAGGAGCTTCCCAATGGAGTTGAAGACCATGATGACCCGCACTGTCAAAACCACCTCACCTCGCCTGCGCGGGCTAAAACTGGCTGCGCTGGCAATCGGCACCAGCTTCGTTCTGGCCGGTTGTGCTGGCAATCCACCTTCAGAGCAGTACGCCGTGACGCAATCGGCGGTGAACAACGCCGTGAGCGCAGGTGCCACTGAATATGCACCGGTGGAAATGAAGTCAGCCCAGGACAAGCTCAAGCAGGCCGAGCTGGCCATGCATGACAAAAAATATGACGAGGCCCGCCGCCTGTCCGAACAGGCTGAGTGGGATGCACGCGTAGCAGAGCGCAAGGCCCAGGCAGCTAAAGCAGAGAAGGCTGTTCAGGATGCTCAGAATGCCGTTCAGCAATTGCGTCAGGAAGGCATGCGCAGCGTTCAGTAAACGCTGCCCTTTTTTGACTGCATCTGACGACACAGCATTCCTAATCGATAGAAAGGACGACATATCATGCGCAATACAGTAATGATCCCTGCCCTGTTGGCCCTGAGCGTTGGCCTGGCGGCGTGCTCGCACCAGCCCAACGTCAACCTGGAAAACGCCAAGACCAACTTCTCGGCCCTGCAAACCAACCCTGAAGCGACCAAGGTTGCAGCGCTCGAAACCAAGGACGCCAGCGAATGGCTGGACAAGGCTGAAAAGGCTTACCTGAACAAGGAAGACGAGTCCAAGGTTGACCAGCTGGCTTACCTGACCAACCAGCGTGTGGAAGTGGCCAAGCAGACCATCGCGTTGCGAACCGCTGAAAACAATCTGAAAAACGCCGGTGCGGCGCGCAACCAGGCCTTGCTCGATGCCCGTGATGCGCAGATCCAGCAACTCAAAGGCATGAACGCCAAGCAAACCGAACGCGGCACACTGGTGACCTTTGGTGATGTGCTGTTCCAGTTCGGCAAATCCGAGCTGCAACCCAACGGCATGCGCAATATCAACACCCTGGCCGAATACCTGCTGCAGAACCCGGACCGCAAGGTGATTGTCGAGGGTTACACCGACAGTGTCGGTTCGGCGGCTTTCAACCAGACCCTGTCCGAGCGCCGTGCCGAGTCGGTGCGTAATGCACTGGTGCGCAAAGGCGTAGACCCTACCCGCATCGTGGCGCAGGGCTATGGCAAGGAATACCCGGTGGCCAGCAACAGCACCGATTCTGGCCGCGCCCAGAACCGCCGCGTTGAAGTGACCATCTCCAACGACAACCAGCCGGTTGCTCCGCGTTCAACCATGAAGTAAGACATGAAAAAGCCCCGCCTGAGTAATCAGGCGGGGCTTTTTTTTGCGCAAATATATTCACAACTGTGGGAGCGGGCTTGCTCGCGATGCAGACAGCGCGGTCCGTCAGGCATACCGAGGCGATTCAATCGCGAGCAAGCCCGCTCCCACAACAGAACGTTACTGCTCCAGCTTCGGCGTTTCCTGGCCCAGGCAACGTACGGCCTGTTTCTTGTTGTTGACCAGCACACCGGTCAGGCCTTTTTGCTCGGTATCGAACAAGACGATGATGCCGTCGATGCACTGCGCCACCTGGTTGGCCGGCGTGAGCGAGACCTTATAGTCCTCCCCCGGGATAGTCTTGAGCATGGTGAAGTCGCTGAGCAGCAAGGCGTCCTCGGGCTTGGCAAAATGCAGGTAACCGTAGTACCACAGGGCGCCCACGGTGCCGATAATGCTGCAGATACCGGTGATGATCAGGGGGATGGCGTTGCGTTCTTCACTCATTGTTGGCTCTCGGATTCAAGTTCGGTGTTCGGTGACGCGGGGTAATTGGCAATTTCGCCCAGGCGCCGCACGCCATTGAAATGTTGCGGGTCATCCAGGTAACGCAGCATTACCTGACGCCAGGTCGGGTCGGCAAACGTCTGTACATGGCCGCCACGGGTCAGTTGCAGCACCTTGGGCGGTGGCGCAGCCTGGTACAGGCGCAGGCCATTGGAAAGCGGCACGATGGGATCATCGAGGCTGTGGAAGATCAGCATCGGCGTGTCGCCCATGTTCGGTATCGCGTAAAGAGCACTGTCGGCATCCGGTACCAGCCAGGACAGCGGCACCTGCAGCGGCCAGGTCAGCCAGGACGTACTCAGGGCAAACTGCCCCACTTCGCGGTAACTGGCCGGCACGCCATCGAGCACCACCGCCTTGACTCGCGCGCGCTGCTGCGGGTGCTCGCTCAGGTAGTGGATGCCCATGGCGCCGCCCAGGCTTTGCCCCAGCACAATCAGCGGCAGGCCGCGGGTTTGCGGCTCATGCTGCAACCAGTCAAAAGCGGCATCGATGTCCTGATACACCGCCGGCAGCCCGGGCTCTCCTTGGGACAGGCCGTAACCGCGATAGTCGAGCATCAGCACTTGATAACCCTGCTCCGGCAACCAGGCAGTGGCGCCGAGATGGTAAGCCAGGTTGCCGCCATTGCCGTGCAGATGCAGCACCGTGCCCTTGAGCGGCACGCCTTTCTTGGCCGGTAGCCACCAACCGTGCAGGCGCGTGCCATCGGCGGCAGTCAGGGTGACATCGCTATAATCCAGGCCAGCGGCCTTCGGGGTAACCGGCTGGCCGGGCTCAGGGTAGAACAACAGGGAACTGCATCCGCTGAGGGTCAACAGCAGGCAGAGTGCAGCCAGGGTTTTCATCAGAACGATTCGCCTGAACGAGTGAGTGTGGGAGCGGGCTTGCTCGCGATGGCATCGACGCGGTTCAACTGAAACACCGCAGCGCCTGTATCGCGAGCAAGCCCGCTCCCACAGGGTTCACAAAATGTTGGAGTAATCCGCTTCGATACGGTCAAGGCTCAAATGGTTGAGGAAGTTGCTGAAGCACATCCAGGCCGAGAGCGCGTTCATGTCGCGGAACTGGTCCGGCAGATACTTGGGCGCTACCACCAGGCCTTCATCCACCAACTGACGCAGGGTTCGCATGTCCTCCAGGGTGGTCTTGCCACAGAACAGCAGCGGCACTTGTTCCAGCTTGCCTTTGCGTACGGCCAGCTGAATGTAGTTGTAAACCATGATGAAGCCCTTGAGGTAGGACAAGTCTTTGGTGAATGGCAGTCCATTTGGCACCGACCCACGGAAAACCCGACTCGCGTTGCCATAACTTTCTGGCATCTCGAAGCCTTGCTCGCGGAAAAACTCGTACACCTGCATGAAATCTGCGCCCTCCTCCACCATATGGATGGCGCGGGTTCGGTTGGTCAGTTTGCGCAGGCGACTGGGGTAGGAGGCAAAGGTGATGATCTCCATCAGGATTGCCAGACCTTCCTGGGTCACGGTGGAAGAAGGCGGCCCCTTGGACAGGAAGGTGCAGATCGGCTGGTTCAGGCCATTGAGCGTGGTGCCCACATGCACCAGCCCTTCGTGGACTTCGAGGGCGCGCACGTCGCGCTCGTTGAACATCGCATCGGTACGGATCTTGATGTAGTCGGCACCCGCCGCCGCATCTGCCACGATACCGTCGGACTCGAACACGCGGATGGTTTCTTCAGCCTCGCCAAACACCTTGTTCAGGCGGCTTTGCAGCAGATTCACGGCATCCTTGGCGGTCAGGATCTTGGCTTCGTCCTTGAGCGCCCCGCGCCCGTCGATGTTGTCCAGGTAATCGGACATCATCAGGCCCAGGTCAGCCAGGGTCGGATCGCCAGCATGAAACGCATCGGAAGCTGCGCCATACAGCTCCTGGGAAATAAGCCCGAAATCCTCGGTGCCACGGGCTTCGAGCATGCGCACCACCATGCGGTATTCCTTGCACATGCGCCGCATGATCTGCCCGACCGGGTTGAATTGCCCCAACTGGCGGGTGATATCCCGCTCGATGTTCTGGAACTCGGACTTCACCGCCGCCGAATCAAAAGCCAGTGGCCGGCCCAGGTAATAGTCGCGATCAACTGCAGGCATGGCCTTGCCTTTGGCCTTTAAAAAGCCCTGGCGGATGCTGTCATCCCACTTCACCGCATCCAGCACGCGGATCGGTGTCTGTGCCAGCACGATGCGGTCAGACAAGGTGCGTATCGTGCGCTGGTAGTCGTCCACCGGCAGCTTCCTTCAGTTAACAGCGTTATTTGGCCACACGTTTATAGCGGGCCGCTTCGACAAATACGTCGGAATTGGCCGGGTCATCCAGATAGGCAAAGACTTCAGCCGACGGGCTTTTGATCAGGGTACCCGTCCCTTCAGCGGTTTCCACAGGCTCACCGTTCAATGCGGACTGGCCAATGGCCTGCTTGATCTGATCCAGGTCAAGATCGTAGATCACCAGTTCGCCGTTATCGGTCAGCTCAAATCCGCTGAGGGTATGGTTGCCGCCCAGTTTGGCCGGTATCGCGGCCGAGGCATACCAGCGGCTGCCGTGGCGGGCGACGATAAAGACATAGCGCTCACGGGCCTTGGGTTCGCCCTTGGGGTAAACGACGGCCTGGTAGCGTGTTTTGTCGATGGCACTGATATCGAGATTGCGTGCCTGGCCCCAGGCATCCTTGCTGATCCATTTGCCCAGCAGCTGTTTGGGTGCCGGCTGCGCCTCGATCGGGGCCTGGCTGAAGGTCACGAGACAGCCGTTCAACATCAAAAACGACAATGCCATAAGCATCACGCGCCAAACTTTCATGCCTGCATCCTTCTATAGAGCGGCCAACACCAAGTGCATGTAACGCGTAAGAATAGCCAGACGGTCGTCATCCGCCTCGGGCTGCGCGCCATCAAGTAGGGCCTGATATTCCATCCGACCGATAATCGCCGTCAAGACTTTGGCATCCTGCTGAGGTTGTGTGGAGCCTAGCACTTCGAAGATCTGCCCGGCACCCTGCAGGAAAATCTGCTGATGGGCACGTACCAGCACCGCCAGCCGCGGGTTGATCAATGCGGCCTGATGAAAAGCTTGCTCGGCCATCAACTGGTCGCGGCGGGTGAGCAGTTGGCGCTGAAGGTAATCGGCGGTCATCCGTGCAATATCATCGGCCAGCAGCCCCCGCGCCCGGTGGCTGCCATCGCCCTGGGCCATCATTTCCCGCAACTTGCCTTCGGTGCCCTGCCACAGCTTGGCCATAAAGGCCGCACTGCGCTCCACATACTGGGCGAAGGTGTCGTTGATCAGGTCATCGATATCCTTGAAGTAATACGTGGTTGCCGACAACGGCACCCCCGCTTCGGCGGCCACCGCCCGATGGCGCACGCCCCGCACGCCGTCGCGTATGACGATGCGCATGGCAGCATCGAGAATCAACTGGCGGCGCTGCTCGCTGCCATGCCGGCTGGCCTTGCGACCCTGGTATTCGACACTTTGGGCAAGCGCCACCGCAACATTTGCTGCGCCTTGAGGAGGCATCACAGATTCCTTCTGAATTGAGCGGCGTTACCGAAACTGTGGGAGCGAGCCTGCTCGCGAAAGCCACCTTCACGAGCAGGCTCGCTCCCACAAACTCTCCTGATTATTCTGCTGGCTGCATGCCAGGCAATAAAAAGCCGCCTTTAACGGCGGCTTCTTATTCTGCATCGTTACGATTGCGGGCGCATATGCGGGAACAGGATAACGTCGCGAATCGACGGTGAGTTGGTCAACAACATCACCAGACGGTCGATACCGATACCTTCACCGGCAGTCGGCGGCATGCCGTATTCCAGGGCGCGGACGAAGTCGGCATCGTAGTGCATGGCTTCGTCGTCACCGGCGTCCTTGTCGGCTACCTGTGCCATGAAGCGCTCTGCCTGGTCTTCTGCGTCATTAAGCTCGGAGTAGGCGTTGGCGATTTCACGGCCACCGATGAACAGCTCAAAACGGTCAGTAACGTTCGGGTTCTCGTCGTTGCGACGGGCCAGCGGCGACACTTCGAACGGGTACTGGGTAATGAAGTGCGGTTGCTCCAGTTTGTGCTCGACCAACTCTTCGAAAATCATCACTTGCAGCTTGCCCAGACCTTCGAAGCCCAGCACCTTGGCGCCGGCTTTCTTGGCGATGGCGCGAGCCTTGTCGATGTCGTTGAGGTCGTCAGCGGTCAGCTCGGGGTTGTACTTGAGGATCGAGTCGAATACCGACAGACGCACAAACGGTTCGCCAAAGTGGAACACCTTGTCACCGTACGGTACGTCTGTAGTGCCCAGAACCAGCTGCGCCAGTTCACGGAACAGCTCTTCGGTCAGGTCCATGTTGTCTTCGTAGTCGGCGTAAGCCTGGTAGAACTCCAACATGGTGAATTCAGGGTTGTGACGGGTCGACACGCCTTCGTTACGGAAGTTGCGGTTGATCTCGAACACTTTCTCGAAACCACCCACCACCAGACGCTTGAGGAACAGTTCCGGCGCGATGCGCAGGTACATGTCCATGTCCAGGGCATTGTGGTGGGTTTCAAACGGCTTGGCCGCAGCGCCACCCGGGATGGTTTGCAGCATCGGCGTTTCGACTTCCAGGAAGTCGCGTGCCATCAGGAAGCTGCGAATGTGGGCAATCACTTGCGAACGTACACGGAAGGTGTGACGCACGTCTTCGTTAACGATCAAGTCAACGTAACGCTGGCGATAGCGCTGCTCGGTGTCGGTCAGACCGTGGTGCTTGTCCGGCAGCGGACGCAGGGATTTGGTCAGCAGGCGCACGCTGGTCATTTCAACGTACAGGTCACCTTTGCCGGAGCGGGCCAGGGTGCCTTCAGCGGCAATGATGTCGCCCAGGTCCCAGGTTTTTACTTCGGCCAGGGTTTCTTCCGGCAGGGTCTTGCGGTTGACGTAGACCTGGATGCGACCGGTCATGTCCTGGATCACCATGAACGAGCCACGGTTAAGCATGATGCGACCGGCAACCTTCACCGGAATGGCGGCTTCGGCCAGCTCTTCCTTGGACGCTTGCGCATACTTCTTCTGCAGGTCAGCGCAGAGGCTGTCACGGCGGAAGTCATTCGGGAAGGCATTGCCCTTGGCACGCACGGCAGCAAGCTTTTCCTTGCGCAGGGCGATCAGGGCATTTTCTTCCTGTTGCAGGTCTTGCGGGTCGAGTTGTTGGTCGCTCATGTCTTTAAAAATTCCATCACAGTTCTGTTGCCCCCGCCTTGCGGCAGGGGGAAGCGGGCTTTGGCGCGCCCTCTGGGTATCGCACTGGCTTCGCACACGTTTTGTTGCCGACTTACAGCCCTTGTTTCAGGCTGGCTATCAGGTATTCGTCGATATCGCCGTCGAGCACCTTGTCGCAGTCGCTGCGCTCGATATTGGTACGCAAATCCTTGATCCGCGAGGCGTCGAGAACGTACGAGCGGATCTGATGACCCCAGCCGATGTCCGACTTGGTGTCTTCCAGGGCCTGGGAAGCGGCATTGCGCTTCTGGATTTCCTGCTCGTAAAGACGCGCCCGCAGCATTTTCATCGCGGTGTCTTTGTTCGCATGCTGGGAACGTTCGTTCTGGCAGCTCACCACGGTATTGGTCGGCACGTGAGTGATACGTACGGCCGAGTCAGTGGTGTTTACGTGCTGACCACCCGCTCCGGAGGAGCGATAGGTATCGATCCGCAGGTCAGAGGGGTTGATGTCGATTTCGATGTTGTCATCGATTTCCGGCGAAACGAATACAGCCGAAAACGAGGTATGACGACGGTTGCCCGAATCGTACGGGCTTTTGCGTACCAGACGATGGACGCCAATCTCGGTGCGCAACCAACCAAATGCGTATTCGCCTTTGATATGAACGGTTGCACCCTTGATACCGGCAACTTCACCGGCGGACAGTTCCATGATGGTGGCATCGAAGCCGCGCTTGTCGGCCCAACGCAAATACATCCGCAGCAGGATATTGGCCCAGTCTTGCGCTTCGGTGCCACCGGAGCCAGCCTGGATGTCCAGGTACGCGTTGTTGGCATCCATCTCACCACTGAACATGCGGCGGAATTCGAGTTTTTCAAGGGCTTCGCGCAGGCGTTCAACTTCAGCGGCCACGTCATCGACGGCGCCCTGGTCTTCTTCCTCGGCGGCCATCAACAGCAGGTCTTTGGCATCGGCCAGGCCTGTGTGCATCTCATCGAGGGTTTCAACGATCTGCGCCAGCAGGGAGCGCTCGCGCCCCAGTTCCTGGGCGTATGCAGGGTTGTTCCAGACACTCGGATCTTCAAGCTCGCGATTGACTTCGGTCAGACGCTCATGCTTTTGATCGTAGTCAAAGATACCCCCGAATGGTTTCGGAGCGCTCTGACAGGTCCTTGATGCTGTTAAGGATCGGGTTGATTTCCATGGCTGGCGGCACTCTCAGGCGATTTTTACAAAGCCGGGGAGTATACCGTAAACCGAGCGTATCAGCAGCCCGCCTGGCGGGGTTATGTGGCCAGTGACAACAGGTCGCAAGCCTTCTTCGATGAGCGATACGTCGCACACGATTATGGGCACAGAATTACATCTGAAAGACGAGGCCATCTCAGCCGTACGACAAGTTTGAATACTACATAGGAATAATTACCCAATTTGAGAGAAAAGTACTACACGCCAAATAATTGCACTTAAAAACCTGCACCGCTATACCTACAACACACTTACAACACCTGACTACCTGATACCCACACGCCATACCCGAACAACCAATAATTAAATGGCAGCCCCATGTCGAACTTAGCGAACGGTCACTCATTCGGTATAGCGACCCCCCACTTCAAGTCCTCGATGATGGCCATGCAGGCCTATCTAACATCAGGGGCGACCCCGCATGCCTTATTAAGTGCAGCCGTGTCACTGACGTATAACCTCCCGCACTTATGCGGCCTGGGAGGCGACGCAATTATCATGCAATCAACCCCCCATAACCTGGCCATCTTCAACGGAACGGGCAGAACAGGTTTTCACCAGCATCACGACAACTACTTGCATAAAGGCCTTGTATCAATTCCTCGCAGAGGGATTTACAGCACCATGATCTATGGCTGCCCTTCAGCTTATGATCGTTATACACGCCTACATGACATCGACTTGAACGGCGTATTTAAACACCTGCACGACAATGACTTGAAACATGGCGTGGTGGCGTCCAGCAGTTTGATTCAGGCGTTTGATAACAGCACTAAAGACTCACTCAGACAGACACGATTTTCACAATGGAACAAATACTTTATTCAACAGCAAGATCCAGCGCCCTTCTACCGTCAAACCCTGGCCGCTTTGGCGCGTGAAGGTTTTGCATCCATGTACAGGGGGCAGTTGGCGGCGCAGGTATTTGACGCGCTGTCGACCTGTGACCCGCATTTGTATACACCTGAAGATTTTTCCGACTTTACCCCTAACCCCTCAGAAGTAAAAAAAACCACCTTCATGCACGCCAATGTCACGGCGCATGGCAGTAACAGTCCATGGAAAGAGCTGTTCCTGCTCTTGAAAGTCTACCAGTGGAGTGCCGAAGACACGGCCTTGCTCACACCGGCACAGCTCTGTACGGCAGCCGGGCTGATCGACAGCTGGGTGGCATCGCCGCTTTCTTCAGAGACGCACAGCGATGACAGCCTGAGCCAACAGGCCGCCCTGATCTATCAACAGCTCAAATTCGACAACCCCGAACCTGTGCCTCAATTGTCCAAACCCTCCCACACCATCTTTATGGCATGTGCCGAGGCCGACGGGACCCTGACCGGCATAACCAACTCGATCTTTACCCCCCTGGGGTCACTGTTCGAGATCGATGACACAGGCATTATCCTGAGCAACCGGGCATTCTCATTCAATGGCCCCCACCTGGGTTCGACCTTCAAAGGCAACACAGCCGCCAAACACACCACCAACTGCGTGCGCGTCACCACCGATCACCTGGAATTTATCATTGGTACATCCGGGGGGCCTGTGCAGTCCCAGACACTGGCGTACGTCATCTACAAAATTATCGCTGAGCAATGCCCGGTTCAAACCGCCCTGTCGAGCCCGCGCTTTGCCAATCTGGGCCGGCACCCGAAGACAAACGGCATTACCTATTTAAGCGAATCCGCACAAACGAACCCGATATTTACCTGTACTCACGGGCTATCCGATAAATTCGGGGTGGTACAGCTGGCTGGCATCAACACCCTGACCGGTCAGGTGTTCGCCGCTGCAGACCCTCGTGGCAGCGGTGTGGCGCTGGCGGTATGAAGGCTCACGTTTGCGGTTCAGGCCATGCAGCCATACTGACTGTCGCCAGTGCTTTCTTTCTGGAAGTACTGGACGCAACCATCATGCTGATGGCCATCATCCCCATGGCCAACGACCTGGGCGCCAGCATCAGCGGCGTGACACTGTCACTGGCCACCTATCTACTGGCCCTGGTCTTGTTCCTGCCCCTGAGCGGGCATTTGTTCAACCGTTTCGCGCTTGCCCAACAATTCCTGTGCGGCCTGGCGATTTTTTGCCTCGCCTCCCTGGCCTGCGCCATCAGCCAGAATATTTACCTGCTGTGCATCGCCCGCCTTGTCCAGGGCTTTGGCAGTGCGTTGGTGGTACCTGCCGGACGAGCCTTGATCCTGGCCAACACCCCTAAGATTGCCATTCCCAAAACCATGGCCTGGCTGATTGCGCCTGCGCTCGTCGCCCCGATGGTTGCCCCCTATATGGCCAACCTGCTGTTAAACATCGGCAACTGGCGACTGATTTTTGCCTCTATCGGACTCTTTGCCGCAGGATTGATGATTGCCTGCCGCATCACCCTGTACTCACTGCCTGCCCCTGAAACCCCGCGTTTACAGCTTGATAAACATGCCTACGCACTATGGGCACTGTCCTCATCGGCCTTGTTCATGATGTTTATGGCGGCTTCGAATAACTGGCTCTTCTGCAGCGTTCTGGCCGCAGGTGCAATGCTCTATGGCAGCAAACGACTGTGCACTAGGCTGCACCAGCACGCGAAGGCGCAATTGTTTGATTTGTCCTTGCTCAATGATCCAGCGTTCAAGTTCAACATTCTCTCCGGAAGTTTGTTCCGTATCAGCATTTATGCATTTCCAACGCTGCTGATTATTCACCTCATGAAAAATTCGAATTATTCGCCCGTTTCGATTGGCCACTGCCTGTTGTTTATTTTCGCCGGCAACCTTGTTTCAAAACCCGTGGCAGCCCGGCTATTAACAGGCTGCCGCTGCCTGAAGCGCTATTTCATCTATTCGGCACTGACGACATCCGTCACGTTGGGCCTGTTTCTTTTCCCGCCACTGCTCAACCAACTACCGGCACTGTGGTTGATGTGTTTTCTACACGGTTGCGCACGCTCATTTCAATTTCTCGGCTACTCATCCACCGCACTGCGCAATGTGCAACAGCACCGCATGCATCACGCCAATATCCTGATCAGTTCGGTGATGCAACACAACGCCCTGATCGGCCAGGCAGTACCTGCCCTTCTGAGTGCTTTCTTTATTCCCGAACACCTGCCGTTCTTCACGATCGGCATGTCCACCGTGACGCTTGCGTCACTACTTACCGTGCTGGGCGCACTGCGCCTGCCCAACTCAAACAGGAGCCATATCGACCCCATGCACTTCAAGTCCAATTAACGGAAAACCTGGGTATGTCCCGTACTCATGTGGTGTTACGCAAGGAGCTGAAGATGAAAGCATTGACGTTGAAAACCACCGTTGAAATTCCGATAGAGGGCGTTCCTCAACTCACCCGATTTGTGTCCTTTGAAGGTGTCGATAAAGAACACTTCGCGCTATTGATTGGTGACTGTCAAACCACTCCCGTACTCACCCGGGTTCATTCCGAGTGCCTGACAGGCGATGTATTCGGCTCAAAGCGTTGCGATTGCGGCGCCCAGCTCAAAGAAGCCCTGTCGCAAATAGCCGCGCGAGGGGGTGGCGTATTGATCTATCTGCGTCAGGAAGGGCGCGGTATTGGCCTGTACTCCAAGTTCGATGCCTACCTGCTGCAAAACCAGGGCATTGATACCTTCACTGCCAACGAGATGCTCGGGTACGCCGATGACTTGAGAGAGTTTGAAAGTGCGGGGGCCATGCTCAAGGCCCTGCATATTCATCACATCGACCTGATTACCAACAACCCGGCAAAAATCCTGGCCCTGGAAAATTGCGATATCACCATCAATACCACCCTGCCCTCCGGGGTTTTCCTGACCGTCGAAAACGAGGACTACCTGCGCAGCAAAATCAATAAAAAACACCATACGATCAACTTGAAAAACAAAAAATGGTGATCGCAATGAGCACTTACATTCTGAATTTTTCACCTACAGGCATGCTACCGACAAAGCAGATGAACCCCCACACACCCATCAGCACCTCAGAAATTATCGACGATGTATTGATGGCCGCCGAACTGGGTGCGTCCATTGCGCACCTGCACGCCAGGGATCAAAAAACCGGCGAACCGACCTGCGACCTCAACACATTTGCCACTCTCTTCGAAGGCATCAGAAAATATAATAAACAACTGATTTTATGCGCCTCACTCAGTGGTCGAAACATTTCCGATCCGACTCTCAGAGCGCTGCCCCTGTCATTGGACGGTGACGCAAAACCCGATATGGGTTCATTGACCTTGTCGTCCATGAACTTTTCCACGCAGCCCAGCATTAATGCCCCGGCGACCATCAACTACCTCGCCGAACAAATGGCGCTAAAAGGCATCTCGCCCGAGGTTGAGATATTTGATAGCGGCATGTCGAACTACCTGCATTGCCTGATCAAAAAATCGTTAATGCCGCCCACTGTCTACGCCAATATTTTGCTGGGCAATATTTTTGGCGCACAGCCCAGTTTTGCGCACATGGCAGCCATTACCAGCTCACTGCCGGGCAATGTCGTCAGTTCTTTCGCCGGGCTGGGCAGCTATCAACTGCGCAGCAATACCCTGGCTCTCGCCTCTGGTCACGGCATCCGCATCGGCCTTGAAGACAATATCTGGCTCGACCATAAACGCACCACCCTGGCGAGTAATCGCAGCCTGCTCGAGCGCATCACCGCCATTGCCAACCTGCAGGAGTTGACACCCGCCACCCCCAGGCAGGTCAGGGAACAACTAGGACTGCAACCTGGACAAGGTCGCTATGGCTTGCCCCCTATCGTTGACTGATACGAGGAAACAGAAAATGGAGAATGTCTGGTTTACTCCCGAAAATTATCAACGCACCTCCAAAAACCTGCAGAGACGCTGTTTGAAACTATTGCTGTCGTTCGCGCCCCCCCAAGGCACATTGCTGGATGTCGGGTGCGGAACCGGTAATACCCTGCTTTTCACGGACAAAGAAAAGATTGAGCAGTACGTGGGCATTGATATTTCCGCTGACATGATTGCGTACGCCAACCGCGCTCATGCAGCACCCAATATCAGATTTATGGTCAGCGACTTCCTGGACTGTCCCCTCGAACACTGGCCAGCGTTTGACGCAGCCGTCTGTGCCGCCTGCCTGCATTGGTTTATTCCCAACGAACAAACTGTTATCGATAAATTATTCAGGGCTTTGAAACCGGGCGGTTACTTATATTTATCCTGTGCGTTCGACTTCGATTATGTACAAGGTGAGCGATCGATCCAGGAGCGGGTGCTGACCGCTATCCGCCAGCAATACCCCTGTATTGCTGAGCCCGTGGTATTCGATGATTTCAGGTTCAACAGGCACTCCCTTGTCACGGCACTTCACGGTTTCGAGATCATTCGCTCGCACCGTATCGAGGAACCCGTGCACTTCAAGACGTTTGAAGATTTCAGGGATTGGCACCTGGGTAGCGGCTCCGTGGTCTATGGCCAGTTCGAAAAAAGCGTCCGCGACCTGGCAATCGCCGCTTACTATCAAAAACTCTATGAGCACTATTGCGCCGCAGAATACAAAACCGCGTATTCCACTGGCTTGATGCTGCTTAAAAGGAGGGCTGCCTGATGTATACCGGAATTGTTCAAGGCACTGCCCGGGTGCTGTCGGTGCACACGCAGGCTGGGCACAAACGTATCGTCCTGGCCCAGAAAGCCTCTCTATTCGAAAACGTTGATATCGGTGCCAGCGTGTCGGTCAACGGCACCTGCCTGACCGTCGTTGCCTACTCTGCAGGCACCGCGACGTTTGATATTTCTCACCGAACGGCCGAAATCACGACACTCAAACACTTGAGTATCGATGAGCAGGTCAATATTGAACGCTCACATCGAACTGGCGATGAGAATGGCGGGCACGCACTGTACGGCCATGTTGAAAGTACCGCGCAGGTCGTGTCGTGGCAGCCACTGGGCGAAACGGTGACTGCGCAACTCCAGCTGGATGCGTCGACCTTTGCCTACCTGTTCAAAAAGGGTTTTGTCGGTATGCATGGCTGCAGCCTCACCATCGATAGCCTGGATGAAGAGCGGCACTGGGTGACGGTCAACCTGATTGCGCAAACACTCGCCCTGACCAATTTGAGCAGCTTGCGGGTGGGCGACCGGGTCAATATCGAAATCGACCAGACCACCCGCACCCTGGTGGATACCCTTAGGACTACCCTGGCCCGCCTGCTCCCGGGAAACCTGTAGCGTGCGGCAAAGCAGTCATCGTTGATGCCATCGCGCGCAGGCTCGCTCCCACGACAGTGCTGTAAGCACTCCGGCTGTGTGAACGACACAAAACCTGTGGAAGCTGGCTTGCCTGCGATGCAAGCGACAAGGTCTTGAGAGCAATCACTCAATACCCACCTGATTACGCCCATTCTTCTTGGCCAGGTAAAGCCCCTTGTCCGCCGCCGAAATCAGCTCACGGCAGTTGCTACCCTGCTGCGGGGTCATGGTCGACAGGCCAATACTGATGGTCAGGCTGGAGCCTGCTGTCGGCGAAATATGCGGGATTTTCATCGCTTCAACCGCCATGCGCAGTTTTTCTGCCACCAGCCGCGCGCCGCCCTGGGAAGTGTTGGGCAGTACAATGGCAAATTCCTCACCGCCATAACGGGCCGGCAAGTCAGATGGCCGGCTGCTGGCATCACGGATGCCCGCCGCCACCTTGCGCAACGCTTCATCGCCGTCCAGATGGCCAAATGAGTCGTTGTATGATTTGAAGTAATCAACATCGATCATCAACAACGACAATTGGTTCTGCTCACGCATGGCGCGACGCCATTCCAGCTCAAGGTATTCATCAAAGTGGCGGCGGTTGGACAGCCCGGTCAGGCCATCGGAGTTCATCAGCCGTTGCAGCACCAGATTGGTGTCCAGCAATTGCTGTTGGCTGACCCGTAGCGCACGGTAGGCAGCATCACGCTGCAACAGCGTCATGTAGGAGCGCGAGTGATAGCGGATACGCGCCACCAGTTCGATGTTGTCCGGCAGCTTCACCAGGTAATCATTGGCCCCGGCCGAGAACGCCGCGCTTTTGATCAACGGGTCCTCTTTGGTGGACAACACGATAATCGGGATATTTTGCGTCGCCGGGTGGTTGCGGTATTCGCGCACCAGGCTCAAGCCGTCCAGGCCCGGCATCACCAGATCCTGCAAAATCACCGTCGGCTTGATGCGGATAGCCTGGGCAATGGCCTGGTGCGGGTCGGCACAGAAGTGAAAATCAATGTTCTGTTCAAGGGCCAACCCTCGGCGCACGGCTTCGCCGATCATTGCCTGATCGTCTACCAGCAACACCATGGCCGCGTTTTCATCAGTTTTAACGTCGTCCAACTGCAAGTCGCTCATGCGCGTTCACCTGAATTACTGCCTTCAAGCCACTCTTGCCGGGTTCTACCAGTCATTTGGCAAATTTCTCCAGCAAGCGTGGCGCAATCTTGTCCAATGGGCGAATCTCGACTGCGGCATCGATGGCCGCTGCCGCTTTGGGCATTCCGTACACCGAGCTGCTCTGCTGATCCTGGGCAATGGTGAGAAACCCCTGCTGGCGCATGAGTTTAAGACCTTGAGCCCCGTCACGCCCCATGCCGGTCAACAGCACTCCCACCGCTTCACCATTCCAGTAGCGGGCAACACTTTCAAAAAAAACATCGATCGATGGCCGATAAATCTCATTGACCGGCTCGGCGGTGTAAGCCAGCGTGCCATTTTTCAATAGCCTGATATGGTGATTGGTGCCCGCCAGCAGCACGGTGCCCACCTGCGGCGTCTCCCCGTCGCGGGCCAGGCGCACATCAAGTCCGCACGAAGTGCTCAGCCACTCGGCCATACCTGCAGCAAACACCTGATCAACGTGCTGAACCAGTACGATAGCTGCCTCAAAGTTTCTCGGCAGACCTTTAAGCAGGGTTTCAAGTGCAGCCGGACCACCTGCCGACGAACCGATGGCCACCAGCCCTGCCCGCACACCCGGTACACGAGCATGGGTCACTACCGGCTTGACCCGTTTCTCACTCTGCCCCATCAACCAGCCAACATTGAGTATCTTGCGCAGCAAAGGCGCCGCTGCCTCTCTGGGGTTGCTGCCGCCCAGCACGGGGGTATCCACCACATCCAGCGCACCAAAGCCCATGGCCTCAAAAACACGGTGCACATTCTGCTCGCGGTCGATGGTGACAATCACAATCGCACAAGGGCTTTCAGCCATGATCCGGCGCGTGGCCTCGACGCCGTCCATGACCGGCATGATCAAGTCCATCAGAATCAGGTCCGGGGTGTTCTCGGCGCACAGGCGCACCGCCTCCTGACCATCACCGGCAACCCAGATCACATGGTGCGCGGGTTCGAACGCCAGCGCCCGGCGCAAGGCCTCAACCGCCAGGGGCATATCGTTGACGATGGCGATTCTCATGTCTGGGCTCCACCAATGAGTTCAACCACTGCGTCGAGCAGGGCATCGTCATGGAAACTCGCTTTGGCTAGATAATAGTCGGCGCCTGCATCCAGGCCGCGCCGACGGTCTTCTTCACGATCTTTGTACGACACCACCATCACCGGCATTGATTGCAATCGGTTATCGCGACGCAACAGGGTAACCAGTTCGATGCCATCCATGCGCGGCATATCGATGTCGGTAATCAACAAATCGAAATGTTCGGCACGCAGCGCGTTCCAGCCGTCCATGCCGTCAACCGCCACAGCCACTTCATAACCACGGTTAATCAGCAATTTGCGTTGCAGTTCGCGCACCGTCAATGAGTCATCCACCACCAGAATACGTTTGCGGGTCAATTCGGCGGTGTGCCGGTTACGCCGGTCGATACGCTCAAGACGCCCGGTATTAAGCAGTTTGTCTACCGAACGCAGCATGTCTTCGACATCTACGATCAGCACCGGTGAACCATCATCCAGCAAGGCCCCGGCGGAAATGTCCTGGACCTTGCCCAGACGCGGATCAAGGGGCAGGACCACCAGGGTGCGCTCGCCGATAAAGCGCTCAACGGCCACGCCATAGACCGCGTCGCGTTCGCGAATCACCACCACCTTGAGGGTTTCGTCATCGCTCTGGCTGGCAGGGCGCTGCAACAATTGGCTGGCGGCAACCAGCCCCACATGGCGGCCTTCATGCCAGAAGTGCTGACGGCCTTCGAGCTGCACGATGTCGTCGGGCTCCAGGTCGCGCATGCGCTCGATATGGGCCAGCGGGAAGGCATAGGCTTCGTCGGCCACTTCAACCACCAGGCTGCGCACCACCGACAGAGTCAACGGCACTTCAAGATGGAAGCGGCTGCCATGCTGGGGGGTGTGCTCCAGCACAATGGCACCGCGCAACAGGCGCACCATATGCTGTACGGCATCCAGCCCCACACCGCGCCCCGATACTTCGGTGACGGTGTCGCGCAGACTGAAACCGGGTAAAAACAGAAAGGTCAGCAGCTCTTCTTCGCTCAGTTGCGCCACCGTCTCCTCGGTGGACAACTGACGCTCGACGATGGTGCGACGCAAACGGTCCAGATCGACACCGGCACCGTCATCGCTCAACTCCAGCACCAGCAGACCGGCCTGATGGGAGATGCGCAGGCGGATCAGGCCTTCGGCCGGTTTACCCGCCAGCAAGCGCTGTTCCGGGGTTTCAATACCGTGGTCGACGGCATTGCGCAATAAATGGATCAAGGGTGCTTCGAGCTTTTCCAGCACGTCGCGGTCAACCTGGGTTTTCTCGCCTTCGATTTCCAGGCGGATCTGCTTGCCCAGGGCGCGACCCAAATCACGCACCATGCGCTCCTGCCCGACCAGCACATCGGCGAAGGGCCGCATGCGACACGCCAGTGCAGTGTCGTAGAGCAATTGCGCACGCTGGCCAGCCTGCCAGCAAAATTCGTCAAGTTCGGCGGTCTGCTCGCTGAGCAGGTGCTGGGACTCGGCCAGCATCTGCCGGGCATCGACCAGTGCCTGCTCGGCTTCATGGCTGATGCCCGAGACCTTGAGGTGTTCATTGAGCGTGTCCATGGCCCGCAAGTTGGTGCTTTGCATGCGTTTAAGCCGTTGCAATGTCACCAGAAAGGGCTTGAGGCGCTGGGTTTCCACCAGGGATTTGCTCGACAGATCGAGCAGGCTGTTAAGGCGCTGGGCCGTGACCCGCAGTACCCGCTCGCCGCTTTCGGTCAGACGCTGGGGGCGACGTGCTGGCTCCGCTGCCGGCTCGGCTGGCACCTCGACCTGACGCTCAACCACAGGTTCTGGCGCAAATTCGGGTACTGCTGGCGAGGGCATCAACAACAGCTGCGACACGTCAAATTCGGGCGGCGCCACCCGCGCACCGGGGGCAGACGGATCCAGCAGCTCATTCATGTGCGCCACATAGGCGTCGATGTCGTGAGGCGTGACAGTGTTGCCGGGGGTGGCAATGCGCATCAGCAGGTCGGTACCTTGCAACAAGGCATCAATGTGTTCGCGTTGCAGGTACAAACGGCCTTCCTGGGCACTGACCAGGCAGTCTTCCATGACATGGGACACGCTGACCCCGGCATCCACCCCGACAATCCGGGCTGCGCCCTTGAGCGAGTGGGCCGCGCGCATGCAGGCTTCCAGCTGGTCAGCCTGGGTCGGGTTGCGTTCCAGCGCCAGCAGGCCTTCGTTGAGCACCTGGGTTTGCGCCTCGGCCTCCAGGCTGAACAGCTCAAGCAGCGAGGCGTCGCGCATTTGCTCGGGGGTCATGTCAGGCTCCGGGTGATTGCGCTCAACAGTTGCTCTTCATCCAGTAAACGCAGGCTGCGGGTTTTCCACTGCAGCACACCCCGGGTGTATTTGGCGCTGACATGCTCGCCGGAGAGCGATGCAGCATTGATGTCGCCCTCGGCAATATTATGAATGCCATCCACCTCATCCACCGGCAGCACCACGGCTCCACCGTGGGCGGCCACAATCAGCATGCGCGGCATCACCCGCTGCGATGAGGCTCCCGGCGTGGCTGGGTCAAGCCCCAGCAGTTCAACCAGCGACAGGCACGGCACCAGAGTGCCGCGCACATTGGCCACACCGCGCAAGGCCCGGGAACGCTGGTGCGGCAGGGAGTGAATGGTTTGCATCGGTGCCACTTCATCCAGGCAACGCGTGGGCAGCCCCAGCCACTCCTCACTCAGGCGGAAAATCACCAGTGAGCAGGTTGCAACCTTTTGCTCATGGGCCTGCGGGGCATAAAGCTCCTGGCTTTGCTGCTCAAATGAATAGCGGTCGAGCAAACGGGTCGCGGCAGCAGCATACGTGTCGCAGTTGCGGCAATGGATATGCTGGGGCAGCAACGGGCAGCTTTTGTCACCGTAGATGCCAATGCGGTTCCAGCAGTCATCAATGGCCTGCGCTTCGGAGTGAATCAAGCTCTGTGCTGCTAAAGCGCTCATTGTTTACGCTCACTTTGAGTGGAACGCCCGTTACGGGCTGCGCGCTCGTGCAAGCGCCGGGCGCCTGCTTCATCGCCTTGTGAAGCCAACAGCGCTGCCAGATGGGCCAGCGCTTCCGAATGCTGGGGTTCCAGGTACAGCGCCTTGCGATAGAAGCCCTGGGCCTCTGAGGTCTGGCCCTGCACATCGCTGAGCAGGCCCAACCAGTAAAACACCTCGGCCTGCGGGTCATGCCGCTGCAAGAACTGTTCGCAGACCGCACGCGCCTCAAGGCTTTTGCCTTCATTGGCCAGGCTGGCAATCTGTTCAAGCAACAGACCCGGCCCATCCACTGGCGAAGCCGATTTTTGCCCGATCGGGGCTTGCGCGCGCGGGGCAAAAGGCCGGCTGGCCGGTGTCGGCACAGGCGCTGGCGCTTTTGGTCGTGCCAGTGGCTTGAGTTCGGCAAGCACAGGGCGCGCTGCCGGCAATGGCTCATGATTGTGGCAAAAGGCAAACGACTGCGGAGCACCGATCGAACGCATGCCCAGCCGGTTGAGCAAGCTGCCTTCGGCCGGACCTATAAATAAAACACCATCATCACGGGTCAGGCGCTTGAGCACATCAAGGGCCTGCTGCTGGGTTTTAAGATCAAAGTAGATCAACAGGTTGCGGCAGAACACAAAGTCATAAGGCTCGTGGCTGGCGAGCAGTATCGGATCCAGCAGATTGCCTGCGGTGAAGCTGACCTGCCCGCAGACCCGCTCCGACAACTGATAACCATCGCTCTCGACACAGAAGTAGCGCTCACGAAAATCTGTTGGCTGGCCTCGAAAGGAGTTTTTGCCATACAGCGCGTTTTGCGCACGCTGCACCGAAAGCGGACTGACATCCAGGGCGTCGACCTTGAATTGGTGTGCAGCAAAGCCGGCATCGAACAGTGCCATGGCAATCGAATACGGCTCTTCGCCGGTCGAACACGGCAGACTCAGGATACGCAACGGGCGTCGGCTGCCGATTTCCGCCAGGCGCTGCCTGGCCAGGCGGCCCAGGGTGGCAAAGGATTCGGGGTAACGGAAGAACCAGGTCTCGGGCACGATCACCGATTCGATCAGGGCTTGCTGTTCATCCTGGGAACTGAGCAGGCGCTGCCAGTAGCGATAGTTATCAGCCATGCCCAATGCAATGCAGCGCTGGCGTACGGCACGTTCGATAATCGCCGGGCCGACCGATGCCACATCCAAGCCGATGCGCTGCTTCAAATAGTCAAAAAAACGCTGATCAAGACTCATGGCGCCACCTGGACGCAGGTGTCATCTTCGCCCTGCGCAAAAAGCAGAGCAGACACCGCAGGGCTGAGCAGATCGTCGACACTTAACCACTGCAACAGCCCGGCCTCATCTTTACGCACCGGTCCCAGGTAAGGCGCATCGCGGTTATCGACACCGTAGGGCTGAAACTCCGCCGGATCGCAGCGCAAAGTGTCACTGGCCTGTTCAAGCAGCAGGCCGAGCAATTGCCCGCGATAATTGACCAGCACCAGCCGGGTGCTGGTGCGGGCTACGGCGGCGGTGCCAAAGGTCATGGCACTGATATCGATCACCGGAACCATTCGATCACGATGAGCAAAAACCCCCGCTACCCACTCGGGGGCATGGGCTATGGGCTTGAGAGGCAAGCGCGGCAACACTTCGACCACATCGCCAGCGGCCAGTGCATAGCGCTCGTTACCAATATAAAACACCAGAAACAGGCGTTTTTGCGACACCTTGGCGCCCGGTTTTTTGGCTGAAAGCTCGCTCATCAGACTTTGAAACGCGAAACGCCGCTGCGCAACCCAACGGCAACCTGACTCAATTCGTCGATCGCGAAGCTGGCCTGACGCAGGGACTCGACGGTCTGGCTGCTGGCATCACCCAATTGCACCAGCGCAAGGTTGATCTGCTCGGCACCGGTAGCCTGAGCCTGCATGCCTTCATTGACCATCAGTACACGCGGCGCCAGGGCCTGAACCTGATGGATGATCTGCGACAGCTGCTCGCCCACTTGCTGCACTTCGGACATGCCGCGGCGTACTTCTTCAGAGAACTTGTCCATGCCCATCACGCCCGCCGACACTGCCGACTGAATCTCGCGCACCATCTGCTCGATATCGTAGGTAGCCACGGCAGTCTGGTCGGCCAAACGGCGCACTTCGGTAGCAACCACAGCAAAACCGCGGCCGTATTCACCGGCTTTTTCAGCTTCAATGGCCGCGTTAAGCGACAGCAAATTGGTCTGGTCGGCGACCTTGACGATGGTCACCACCACCTGGTTGATGTTACCGGCCTTCTCGTTGAGGATCGCCAGCTTGGCGTTGACCAGATCGGCAGCCCCCATCACCGAGTGCATGGTTTCTTCCATGCGGGCCAGGCCCTGCTGCCCGGAACCAGCCAGGATCGAAGCCTGGTCGGCTGCCGAGGTCACTTCGGTCATGGTGCGCACCAGATCACGGGACGTGGCGGCAATTTCCCGGGAAGTTGCACCTATTTCCGTAGTGGTGGCTGCGGTTTCAGTGGCTGTGGCCTGTTGTTGCTTGGAGGTAGCGGCAATTTCCGTAACCGACGTAGTGACCTGCACCGAAGAGCGCTGGGCCTGGGACACCAACGTAGTCAGCTCGGCCATCATGTCGTTGAAGCCGGTTTCCACCGCGCCAAACTCGTCCTTGCGCTCCAGATTCAAGCGCGAGCTCAGGTCACCGGAACGCATCACTTCCAGAATCGTGACGATACGCTGCATCGGCGACATGATTGCGCGCAGCAACAGGAAGCCACACAGCGCTGCTGCAAGTACGGCAATAACCAGGGAAATGATCATGCTGATCTTGGCAGTCAATACGGCGTGACCAATATTGTCAGTGGCGAGCTTGGCCGACTCGCTGCTGCCTTCAATGATGCTATTGAGCAACTTGCGGCCTTCCATCTAGGCTGGAGCCAGTTGCTCACTAAGCACCTTGTGGGCCTGGGCGTAATCCTTGTTCTGATAGAGATCAAGAATTTTCGCCAACACCACGCCGTACTCTCCATGCAGACGCTCGAAGTCGTCGAAGTGGGCCCTGTCTTCACCTTCAAAAATAGTGCCGCGATAGTTATCCAGTTCTTTGTTCAAGCGGTCTTCGTAGCTGGCGTACAACTTGCGGTCTTCGTTGGTCAGGTCACGCTGATTAAGCGAGCCCACCAGCTCCAGGGTCAGGACATAGCTGTCGACCCAGGCGCTACGAATCATCGAACTGTAATAGACCCCGGGAATCGAGTCGGTTTGCACCTTTTCTTCACTGGTTTCGATCGACAGCAGGCGCGAGTAAGACGCAACAACCATCAGCAGCATAATGGCGATGATTACAGCAAAGCTCGCCAAGATGCGTTGGCGTAACGTCCAGTTCTTCACAGTCGATCCTCGGGTGCCATTCAAATGAAGGTGAGTATAGCCGAGGGTAAGCAATGATTCGTACAGGCGTTGAGACAGATCTCACAGCAATAGACAAAAATTCCTACATGCAAAACTTCAAACCTGTGGGAGGGCTGTTGTCAGAACATCAATGCATTGGTCAGGTCGCCCATGGGCGCTTGCCCCCGCGCCTTCATGGCATCGTCACGTTGCTTGAGGCCATCCAGCACTTCCAGCTGATGCACCCGGCTAATCAGGCGCAGAATCGAAGCGGTGTCATACACCGTGTGATCCACCGTCCCCTTGCGTGCGAAAGGTGATACCACCAGAGCCGGAATCCTTGTACCCGGCCCCCAGCGATCACCTTTGGGCGGTGCAACGTGATCCCACCAGCCACCGTTTTCGTCCACGGTAAGCACGATCACCATGTTTTGCCATTGCGGGCTGTTGCGCAGCACCTTGAGCACACGGTCAAGGTGCCGGTCACCAGCAGCCACATCGGCATAGCCAGCGTGCAGGTTGAGGTTGCCCTGAGGCTTGTAGAAACTCACGGCTGGCAGGCTGCCAGCCTCGGCGTCAGCCAGAAAGCGGTTGCTGCCGGACTCATCGCCCAGGCCTGCGTCGCGCAGGCGCTTGCTGCGCTCCTGCGGGTTCTGCGGGCCTTGTTGAACAAAGTAGTTGAATGGCTGGTGGTGGTACTGGAAGTTGGGGATCTTGGGGATCCCGTCCGAGCCCTTGAACTGCTCCAGCGTGGCCTGCCAGGCCCCCGCGTACCAGGCCCAGTCAATGTTCTTTTTGCTCAGTTTGTCGCCGATATGCTCATGGCTTTGTGGCACCAGTACGCTTGGCAGGTCGGACTTGGCATAGTCGGGACGCTCGGGGTCGCGGATCCAGGTCGGCCAGTAAGGCGGCGCCATGGTGTTGACTGCAAAACCGTCCGGAGTAAGAGCGCTGGGACCGAACTGCGCGGCGCCGGTCATGGCGCTGGCCGGGGATTTGTCCAGAGCCTTCAAGCGTGTACCGGCAGGGTCATCGCCCTGCAAAACAGCAATCTGCGCCTCGGCAACAGAGGTATTCGCGTTCGGATAGAACGGCACCGCTGCGCTGATCAGGTATTGGTGGTTAAGGAACGAACCGCCAAAAGCCCCCTGGAAGAAGTTGTCGCACAGTACGAATTCACGGGCTACGTCCCACAGACGCAGCGAATACTGCGACTGGGCGTAGTAACCCATGGGCAAGCCGCCGGAATCCCCCCAGGCCACGAACTGGTCGTTCTTGCCATCGTTGATCTGCATCTGGTTCTGATAGAACACATGCCACAGGTCGCGGGTCACCAGATTCAACGGCAGATCTTGCTGATTCGGCCCTTTCAGCGCGAAGGGGGCGTTGGGCAGGTTCTCCTGAAACTGCTCACCCGGCGCATAGGTCACGCCATCTACCGTCTGCGGTCCCACTTGCAGCAGCCCGCCCCATATCGGTGGCAGGGTCTGTAGCAGGCTGCCATCACGGTCGCGTTGCTGGTAGTCGGCGGGTTTGAGGGCCGACAACGGCTTCTCGACACCGGGGAAATTTGCAAACAGGTTGTTGAAGCTGCGGTTCTCGGCATAGATCACCACGATGGTCTTGACCTGTTCGTGGAGCTTTTTGTCCAGCTCGGCCGGGGTCAGCGGTTGCGGCCTGACGGGGGGTTCATGCTGACTGCTGCCGCAAGCGCTCAAGGTGGCCGCGCCAACGCCCAGTGCGGCAGCACCGGCGAGGAAGCGACGGCGGCTGCTGTCGGCAGGGCATTGGGTGTCCTGGTCTTTCTTGTCGCTCATTGCGGCTTCCTGATTACACGTAACAAATTATTTCTGGCGGGCAGGCTAACAGGGGATTATGACGGGGAAGTTGCAGTGGATCGAAGCCACGAAGCATTAAAAAACGCCCCGGGCCGTTGCGGCTCGGAGCGTCTAAAACAAGCATGTTGCGGCGCCTGCATCGTGATGCAGGCTCGCGCCCACAGAGTGCGCTAGCCCTGCGCCTGCTTGACCTGGGCTTCCAGCTCGATCTTGAGCCCCGGGTCGAGCTTGAGCTGTTTGGCCAGCTCTTCCAGATAGGCGCGCTCCATGAAATGTTCTTCATCCACCAGAATCAGGCTGGCGATATACATTTCGGCCGCGATTTCCGGGGTGCTGGCAGCTCTGGCAACCTCTGCCGGGTCCAGCGGCTTGTTCAGTTCAGCTTGCAGCCATTGGCGCAATGCAGGGTCGCCATTGAGTTTGTTCAACTCGCCATCGATCAGTTGGCGCTCACGCTCATCCACATGCCCATCAGCCTTGGCAGCAGCCACCAGGGCCTTGAGGATCGCCTGGCTGTGTTGCTCCACTTGCGGCGCCGGAACACGGTCAATGGTTTGCGGCTCGGTCTGCGGTGCCGTGCCCTGATTGGCCTGCCAGTTGCCGTAAGCCTTGTAGGCCAGAACGCCCAGGGCGGCAAGGCCGCCATAGGTCAGTGCCTGACCACCGTATTTGCGCGCACTCTTGTTGCCCAGCAGCAGCCCCAGGGCACTGGCTGCCAGAGCGCCGCCACCCGCGCCGGAAAGCAGGCCGCCCAGACCACCAGACCCGAGCAGGTCACCCAGGCCGCCTTTATCGTCACGGGAGGCGCTGCCTTGGGCGCCGGTTTTTTTCGCCAGCATCTGTTGGCCGGATTTAAGCAGTTGGTCGAGCAAACTCATAAGCATCCTCTCTTAACAGGGTCAGGGGGCGCCAGAAAACCCGCCCGCAGGCAGGTTTATCGTAAAGAGCACTGGCTATCAGTCGCGCAGGTCGGACTCATGAATCGGTTGGTCGCGATGGGTCGCGCGCTGGTACTGGGCTGGCCAGATGGCCTTTTTACCGCCCAGGTCATCGTCTGCATGCAACGGCCAATACGGGTCACGCAACAGTTCACGCGCCAGCAGGATCAGGTTGGCCTGCCCGGTACGCAAAATATGCTCGGCCTGGGCCGGTTCGGTGATCATGCCCACCGTACCGGTGGCAATGCAGGCCTCCTTGCGCACGCGCTCGGCAAAACGGGTCTGGTAGCCAGGCCCCACCGGAATCTCGGCATTGGCTGCGGTACCGCCCGAAGACACGTCGATCAGGTCCACGCCCAATGCCTTGAGGCGTCGTGCCAGTTCGACGGTTTCGTCAGGGTTCCAGCCGTCTTCCACCCAGTCGGTGGCCGAGACCCGCACAAACAGCGGTAGCTCCTGCGGCCATACACCGCGCACGGCCTCGGTGACTTCCAACACCAGACGGATGCGATTCTCGAACGAACCGCCGTATTGGTCACGTCGCTGGTTGCTCAACGGTGAAAGAAATTGATGCAACAAGTAACCATGAGCAGCATGTACTTCAACCACCGAGAAGCCAGCCTCCAGCGCTCGCTTGGCGGCAGCCACGAACGCCTGGATAACCTCTTTGATCTGGGTCTCGTCCAGTTGCACTGGCGCAGTGTGCTGTGGGTCGAAGGCAATGGGGGACGGCCCGACAGGCACCCAGCCGCCCTCCTCCACCTTGACGCTGCCATGCTTGCCCAACCAGGGGCGGTGGGTGCTGGCCTTACGCCCGGCATGGGCCAGCTGGATGCCGGCTACAGCGCCCTGGGCGCGAATAAAGCGGGTGATGCGTTGCAGGGGTTCAATCTGCTCGTCGTTCCACAGGCCCAGATCCTGGGCAGTGATACGGCCTTCGGGGGTGACGGCAGTGGCTTCGGTAAAAATCAGCCCGGCGCCGCCAACGGCACGGCTGCCCAGGTGGACCAGGTGCCAGTCATTTGCCAGCCCATCGACGCTGGAGTACTGGCACATTGGCGAGACCGCAATGCGGTTAAGAAGGGTCAGTTGGCGCAGGGTATAGGGTTCGAGCAGCAGACTCATGGGTCACCTCTAATTCCAGTGGGCAGGCTCCAAGTACTTCTGAAGAGCCTAGTCGACAACACTGGATGAGGGGGAGTTCATATCGCAACGGGACGTGGTGGTTTTGGTGGGAGCGGGCTTGCTCGCGATACGGGCACCGCGGCCTGTCAGGCCAACCGCGGTGATAGCATCGCGAGCAAGCCCGCTCCCACAGGGGATTGGCGGATTAGCGCGGCTCGATATGGGCAATCATCAACTGTACGGTTTCGTTGCCGCGAAATTCGTTGAGGTCAAGCTTGTAGGCCAGTTCCACCCAGCGAATGGTCGGGTTCGGCCACACTTCGCGATCGATCCCGAAAGCAATGCCGTCGAGCTTTACGCTGCCGCATTCGGTCTTGAGCACGACTTTCAAATGCCGCTCCCCCACGATGCGTTGCTCCACCAACTGGAATACCCCGTGGAACAGCGGTTCGGGAAAGTGCTGCCCCCATGGCCCGGCATTGCGCAGGGCACGCGCCAGCTCCAGGTGAAACTCTTCCACTGCCAGGCTGCCGTCAGACAGCATGCGCCCGGTCAGGTCTTCTTCACGCAATTGACGCCGCACTTCAGCATCAAAGGCCTCACAGAACAGCGGGAAGTTAGCCTCAGGCAAAGTCAGGCCAGCCGCCATGGCATGGCCACCGTATTTGCTGATCAAGTCCGGATGCTGTGCAGCCACCACACTCAGTGCATCACGAATATGAAAGCCCGGCACCGATCGGCCGGAGCCCTTGAGCATGCCATCCCCGGCATCGGCAAAGGCAAAAGTCGGGCGGAAGTAACGCTCCTTGAGCCGCGAAGCCAGAATTCCGATCACTCCCTGGTGCCACTCGGGGTCGAACAGGCACAGGCCAAACGGCATGCTGTCGATGGTCAGATCCTTGAGCTGGGCCAGCGCTTCACGTTGCATGCCCTGCTCGATGGATTTACGGTCCTGGTTCATTTCGTCCAGTTGCGCAGCCATTTCCCGTGCGGCATTGGCGTCATCGGTGAGCAGGCATTCGATACCCAGGCTCATGTCGTCCAGGCGCCCGGCGGCATTCAGGCGCGGCCCGAGGATAAAACCCAGGTCGGTGGAGGTAATTTTCGAATGGTCACGCTTGGCCACTTCCAGAATAGCCTTGAGCCCGGGCCGGGCACGCCCGGCACGGATGCGCTCAAGCCCCTGGTGTACCAGGATGCGGTTGTTCGCATCCAGCGGCACCACGTCCGCGACGCTGCCCAGCGCCACCAGATCCAGCAACTCGGCGATATTCGGCGCCTTGCTGTCCTGGTACCAGCCCAGGCTGTTCAAGCGCGCCCGCAAGGCGATCAGCACATAGAAGATCACCCCTACCCCCGCCAGCGCCTTGCTCGGGAACTCGCAGCCGGGCTGGTTGGGGTTGACGATGGCATCCGCGGCCGGCAACTCGCTGCCCGGCAAGTGGTGGTCGGTAACCAGCACGCTCAAACCAGCTTTTTTGGCTGCGGCCACACCTTCGATACTGGAGATTCCGTTATCGACCGTGATCAACAAGTGCGGCGTGCGGGTAAGCGCAACTTCGACGATTTCCGGGGTCAGGCCGTAACCATATTCGAAGCGGTTAGGCACCAGGTAATCGACATGGGCCGCCCCCAGCAGGCGAAGACCGAGCATACCCACGGTGCTGGCTGTGGCGCCGTCGGCGTCAAAGTCGCCGACGATCAGGATGCGCTGGCGCTGCTCAAGCGCGACCACCAGCAAGTCCACCGCAGCATCGATGCCCTTGAGCTGCTGATACGGAATCAGCCGCGCCAGGCTCTTGTCCAGTTCTGCTTGCGACTGCACACCCCGAGCAGCGTAAAGACGGGTCAGCAGGGTTGGCATTTCGCCCAGAAAAGGCAGGGTTTCAGGCAGTGGACGAGGTTCGATGCGCATAAGCAGGTGAAGAGTCTCTGAGCGTAGAAAAAGTGTTGTAACTTAGCCGCGTTCGCCTTGCAGCCACTGCAATTGCACTTCGTGCTGGCCGCGATCGTCGGTCACGAAAATCGTGCCTTCGCTGATCATCACGTCCCACTTGATAACCCGTGGCATATCTTTGGCCAGCACCTCAAGAATCTCTTGCGGAACGGCTGCGATATTGACGTTCTTCAGGTTCTTGATTGCAGGAATCACCTTCCCTTCCCACACACGCAAGCTGCCATAGGCCAGCAGGCTGGTGCGCTCGGTACGGCGCGAGCACCAGGTCAGACGGTCGGCATCGGGCTGTCCGACTTCGATCCAGTGCAGAACACGGTCATCCAGGCTTTTTTCCCACAGGGCCGGTTCGTCTACATCTGACAGGCCTCGACCAAAAGACAGCTGCTCGTTGTACCAAAAAGCGTAGGCCAGAAGGCGCACAGTCATGCGTTCTTCGGTCTCCGAAGGGTGGCGGGCGATGGTCTGTTTGACGCTTTCATAGACCCCGCGATCGAGATCGGTAAGGTTGAGTTCAAACTTGTAGGTCGTGGACGGCTGTGCCATGAACGGGCTTCTTGATACGGAGAAAGGCGACAAGTCTAACCGATACACCGTGATTGAACGAATCGGCCAGCTTCTTGCCAGCCGCCAGCTATGTTAAAAGGCTGTACTCGCTCGCCCTTGGACAAGGATTCCACATGCCGCTCGCCACCAAACCCCTTTCAGGCCTTAAAGTTGTTGAATTGGGTACCCTGATCGCCGGGCCATTTGCATCGCGCATTTGCGCCGAGTTTGGCGCCCAGGTGATCAAGGTCGAATCCCCTGACGGCGGCGACCCGCTGCGAAAATGGCGCAAGCTGTATGAAGGCACATCGCTATGGTGGTTCGTCCAGGCGCGCAACAAAAAATCCCTGACCCTGAATCTAAAACACCCCGACGGTCTGAGCATTCTCAAGGAGCTGCTGACAGACGCCGATATTCTGATCGAAAACTTTCGCCCCGGGGTTCTGGAGAAACTCGGACTGGGTTGGGATGTGCTGCATGCACTGAACCCCAAGCTGGTGATGGTGCGCCTGTCCGGCTTTGGCCAGACCGGCCCGATGAAAGATCAGCCGGGGTTTGGTGCGGTCGGCGAATCCATGGGCGGGCTGCGTTATATCACCGGTTTCGAAGATCGTCCGCCAGTGCGCACAGGCATCTCGATTGGCGACTCGATTGCCGCGCTGTGGGGTGTGATCGGTGCCCTTATGGCTTTGCGTCATCGCGAGGTCAACGGCGGCCAGGGCCAGGTGGTAGACGTGGCGCTCTACGAAGCGATTTTTGCCATGATGGAAAGCATGGTGCCCGAGTTCGATGTGTTCGGTTTCATCCGTGAACGTACCGGCAATATCATGCCGGGAATTACGCCCTCTTCCATCCATACCAGCCTGGACGGCAAGCACGTACAGATCGGCGCCAATGGCGACGCCATTTTCAAGCGCTTTATGCAGATTATCGGGCGCGACGATCTGGCCAACGACCCGGAGCTTGCACACAACGATGGTCGTGACGCACGCCGTGACGAACTGTATGGCGTGATTGACCGCTGGGTCGGCTCGCTGCCGCTGGCCACGGTACTTGAACAACTGGGCGCAGCGCAGGTGCCTGCCAGCCGTATTTTCTCGGCAGAAGACATGTTCAGCGATCCACAGTTTCTGGCCCGTGAAATGTTCCTGCAGGCCAAACTGCCTGACGGTAAAGACTTCAAGATGCCCGGTATCGTGCCAAGGCTCTCCGATACTCCGGGCACGGCAGATTGGGTAGGCCCCGAACTGGGTGCACATAACATCGAGGTGTTGAACAGCCTGGGTTACGACGCTGCAGCAATCGCCAACCTCAAGCAAGCGGGCGCCATCTAGGCGTGTTGCCCATTTTTAGTGGCCACCCAAGGAGATCAGCAGCATGACCCAGCGTTCGACCTTGCGAAGACTTTGGGCAGGCCTGATCACCGCATTGTTTCTGGCCTGGGCCCCTGGCAGTCAGGCAGCACCCACACTCATCTGGTTGTTGCGCGACCTGCCACCGTTAACGGTGTTTCATGGCCCGCAAAAAGGTAAGGGGATAGTCGACCAGGTGATGCCAGCCCTGATCGCAGGCATGCCGCAATACCAGCACGTGATAATGCGGGTTAACCGGGCTCGGGCCCTGCAGATGCTTGAAGAACCCTCGCTGACCTGCGATCCGGCGCTGATCTGGAATCCCGCCCGCGCCCTCTCGATCGTTTACTCCGAGCCCGTTGCGATCATGCACAGCAATGGCATGGCCATACTGCGTGAGAATCAGCATTTGATCGAACCCTTTGTCCATGACGACAAGGTAGACCTGCCGGGGCTGCTCAAGGCGCAAACCCTCAAGCTTGGAGTCATTGCCAAACGCAGCTACGGAGTATTGATTGATAGCCAGCTGAAGCTGAGCCCGCCAGGCCAGATTGTCATGCATTACGGTAACGATCCGTTGGGCAGCCTGCTGCAAATGCAACATGCAGGCCGTATGCCGACGCTATTGGGCTACTGGCCAGAAATCCAGGCCAAGGCCAGACAGCAAGGTTTGTCATCCGACGAACTGCTGTTTTATCCGATCCAGGGCGCCCCGGAATATCAGTCGATTTACGTTGGCTGCTCGGACACTGCGCAAGGACGTGAGGTCATTCGCAGGGTCAATTCGATACTCACCACATTGGGCTCGCCATCCCTGTCTTACCTGGATGTGCAATGACACGTACGCATAAAAAAACCCCGAACAGTGGGGAGGCTGCTCGGGGTTTAACAGGGTCATGATAACCCGCTCAACAGGCTACAAGTATCGGAGCAATAAACTTGCTCCTGCTGATGAAAAATCTGACAAACCAAACCTGCTGGAAGTTCCCCCGGTACTGGCAATTAATCTGCATTCGCGCCATCAGCACTTATCTGCTGTAGCTCGAAGGCGCCCAACAATTGCCCCAGCGCCCCTATGGTCACGGGTTTTGACAGACACCCCAGCACCCTGAGACCTTGACTGCGGGCCACTCTGGCCGCCCTCTCGACCACCGGAGGTGCAGCAGCACTCAAAATGATCAACGCTGCAGCTTTGCGTTCAAGGGCCAACTCGCTGATCAGCTCCTGCCCTGATGCCCCTTCCATATACAAATCACAAATGGCCACGTCTATGGCACCGCGCCTGAGCAAGGACTCGCGGGCGCAATCAACGCTTTCGGCCGTCAACACGTCAAAAATGCGGAAGGCGTTCAACATCTGATGCAACACCATTAATTGAAACGGGTTGTCTTCAAGAATCAATACTTTCAAAGATCGCATCATGGGCCTTCAGGCATAAACCTAGCGCTACAGAGGAGGTAAACCTTAGTGGGCTCAACACTCAATACATATAGGACATATCTGTAAATACCATAGGAATCCACAACGCCTTTCATTTACTGGATCAAACCAGCTTACTGATCCCACTTTTTAGCTTCAGACTTGTCGAACCATCCTCCTACCAGCCCCTCCAGACGCCCAGTCTCTGAATAAAACGGAACAACCCACTGATAGATTTCCATGCCTCCGGACTTAAACTCCACCCAACGTTTTTGGTAACAGGGTTTGCGGCTTTGAATCATGCGCATTATTTCCCGCTGGAGCTTCTCGGCCAGCTCCTTCGAAAACAAATCAACATCAGTCACCTTCAACCCGCGAATCCGTCCCAACTGGACTGATAAACGCTGCTCATAGCTTTGATTGCAGGTAATCAGCTCTCCCTCCAGGCCAACCACGAAAATCGGGCTGGGAATGCCATCCAGAAAGCGGTAACTGAGCCCCAACTGCTCATTCAGGGTTTTCTCGGATTGACGCGCAATAATCAGTTGCCTGCGCAGAAACCAGTTGTACACAAACAACATAAGCCCGGCCGCAATCAAGACCGCTATCGCCCAATAAAGACGGGCTGAGTGATACAGGCCACTCTCGATGATCAGCGGTTTGCCCACCCCCCCCAGCCACTTGGTTCTCAGCGCCCGAATCTCGGCCATGGGCATGGCTTCCAACGCCTTGTTCATGATGCTGAAAAGCTCCGGGTATAGAACAGGGACCGAAAAGCTGGCGGCAGCCCATTGCCCGTCAACACTGCGTCCGACCTTGAGGCGCCCCGGTGGGTAAAGATGAGCCTGTGTCTCTGTTTGTATCGTCGCATCTGCCTCGCCATTGGCGACCGCGTGACGTGCCTGGGCGTAGGTATCAACCAGATGCAAGGTGATTGCGGGGTATTCACGTCGAATCAAGTCTTCGAGGGCGTGCCTGGCTGGAAGCGCCAGAACCTTGCCGGCCAGTTCGTCCAATGAACCCAGCCGGGAATCATTGACTCGTACAACAAACACCCAGGGTGCCCCACCGTAGGAATAGGTGAAGTTCAAAAAAGCTTTGCGCTCACGACTTCTGGAGAGGCTTGAGTTCATCAGTGCCTCGCCACTTTTGAGCATGTCGAGGATTTGTACCGTTGAAAACGCTTCTTTATGTACAAACTGCAGCCCGGTCATGCGAGAAATTCGCGCCAGAATATCCACACTCAGCCCTACCCAACGACCGTCCCCGGTCTTGAATGCGTACAAGGGGAACTGCTGGGTCGCCAGGGCTACAACCGGATTGCGCTGGATCCACTCAAGCTCGCCGGGCAGCAGGTTGATATGCGATTGAACAGCGTGCCCTTCAAGCCCGATGATCCAGCGTGAAAGCACCATGCGCGATGTATTGTCATCAAGGCTGCCCAGCGCGCGGTTGATCAGCAACCCAAGTTCGGGGTCAGAGAGGCGTGTAGCAAATGCAAAACCGGAGGATGGCAAGGCGCTATCACCGATAATGCGCACCCCCGAATGAGGCCGGACACTTTTGAATGACTGCACGATAAGTTCATTGCCGATAAACCCGTCGATATCCCCCTCAACCAGCGCGTCCATTGCATTATGCAGGTCACTGATGGTGGTGATTTCACTGTCAGGGTAAAACGCCTGGGCGGTATGAATATCGACGTAGCCCTCCATAAAGCCGATTTTTTTCCCGACCCAGTTTTTGACCGGCTCTTCCTCACATGAGCGACAAACGATAACCAGTCGATCAGTCATGTACTCCCGGGAAAAAGCTACACCTTCAATCCCTCGCTCAAACCCGCTGGCGCTGGCCAGAATATCGATATTGCCGGCCAGCAGCTCTGCAACGGCCTGATCACGACGCCTGTAGCCCAGGACTTCAACAGGCACGCCCAACGTGTCTCGAACGATGCTCAGGTAATCTGCGCTGATGCCCTGATAGTTATTGCGGTCGTCGGTGATGTCGACCGGTTCGTAATCACCGATGGCGATACCAACCCGTAGCGTTCCATGATTGGCCAGCCATTGCCGCTCCGGGGCATCCAGTTGCAGAGGCTGGATATCCACAAAGCGTGTTGCGAGCCTGAAAGGCGTTCCGGAAGCGCCCATCACCGGCAGGGCCAGGCTCAACAAGGCCATGCCCAGCACTATGCGCATCCATGATTCAAATGTCTGGTGAATACGTGACATGACAGCATCCTTGACCGGGTATTCGCCAGCACAGAAGGGGCGAAGACTTGGCAAGTTTGCCATGCACCAATAAAAAAGCCCGTCAGATGACGGGCTTCAAATTACGTAAGACGAATGCCGTTAAAGCGGCTTGCCACGGTTGCCATGCTGGCTGACAAAGCCCTGGACAGCCTTGAGGTCATTAGCCAGTACGGTGTAACGCTCCTCTCGCTCAAACAAGTCAGAAAGGTGAGACGGCAGTTCGAGCGCTTTTCCTATGCCGGCTTTTTCAACCGCTTCAGGGAACTTGACCGGATGTGCCGTGCCCAGAATGACCATCGGGATATCCAGACTGCGACGGCATTCACGGGCCGCACGCACACCGATAGCGGTGTGCGGATCGAGCACTTCGCCGCTTTCGACAAATACCTGAGCGATGGTTTCGCAGGTTTGCTCATCATCAACCGCCAGCGAATCAAACAGACGACGCGCTTCGGTCCAGCGATCTTCATCAACGCTGAAATTACCGGTTTGCTTGAAGGTATCCATCAGACCGGCAACGGCTGCGCCATTGCGACCATGAAGGTCGAACAGCAAGCGCTCGAAGTTCGACGACACCATGATGTCCATCGACGGCGACAGAGTCGCGTGCAAGGTGTCCTTGGCGTACTGATTGCCGCTCATGAAGCGGTGCAGGATGTCGTTGCGGTTGGTGGCAACGATCAGCTGGTTGATCGGCAGGCCCATGTTGCGTGCCAGGTAGCCCGCAAAGATGTCGCCGAAGTTGCCGGTAGGCACCGAGAACGACACGGAACGGTGTGGCCCGCCCAGTTGCAGGGAGGCATGGAAGTAGTAAACGATCTGGGCCATGATCCGCGCCCAGTTGATCGAGTTTACGGCGACCAGGCGTGTACCCTTGAGGAAACCCTGGTCGGCGAAGCTGGCCTTGACCATTTCCTGGCAGTCATCGAAGTTGCCTTCGATGGCGATGTTATGAATGTTGTCACCGAACAGCGTGGTCATCTGCCGACGCTGGACTTCCGATACCCGGTTGTTGGGGTGCAGGATAAATATGTCGACGTTTTCGCAATGCTTGCAACCTTCGATCGCCGCCGAACCGGTATCCCCGGAAGTCGCGCCGACAATCACTACACGCTCGCCACGTTTTGCCAGCACGTAATCGAGCAAGCGGCCGAGCAGTTGCAGGGCGAAATCCTTGAACGCCAGGGTCGGACCGTGGAACAGCTCAAGTACCCATTCATTGCCGTTTAGCTGACGCAGTGGCGCTACAGCTGCGTGGGAAAACGCGCCGTAGGTTTCTTCGAGAATCTTTTTGAAGTCTGCATCCGGAATGCTGCCGGTCACGAACGGGCGCATAACCCGAAAGGCCAGTTCGTGGTAAGGCAAACCGGCCCAGGAAGCGATTTCTTCCTGGGTAAAGCGCGGCAGATTTTCCGGTACATACAAACCGCCATCACTGGCCAGACCGGCCAGCAACACATCTTCAAAATTCAGGGCCGGTGCCTGGCCACGGGTACTGATATAGCGCATGGGTTCAAACCTTCGGTTTGAGCGCCAAGCGGTTTAGCGCCAGGCAACAAGTAAAAGCCGATGTGCTCTTGCTTGCCGCTTGCCGCTGCCGCTTGCCGCTCTTAATTAATTAAGATGCTCAACGCGGATGCGAACGACCGGACCCACAACGCCCTGCAATGCTTCAAGCGCGGCAATGGCATCGTTGATGTGCTGTTCAATTACCCGATGGGTCAACAGGATCATTGGCACCAGGCCGTCATGCTCTTCGACTTCTTTCTGCATGATCGATTCGATGTTGATGCCGCGCTCGGACAAGATGCTCGCTACCTGGGCCAATACGCCCGGGTGATCTTTGGCCTGGATGCGCAGGTAGTAGGCGCTTTCGCACGCTTCGATCGGCAGGATCGGATGGTCGGAGAGCAGATCCGGCTGGAAGGCCAGGTGCGGTACGCGGTTTTCCGGGTCGCTGGTCATGGCACGCACCACGTCTACCAGGTCGGCAACCACGGACGAAGCCGTTGGTTCCATACCGGCGCCAGCACCATAGAACAGGGTCGAACCGGCAGCGTCACCGTTGACCATGACTGCGTTCATTACGCCGTTGACGTTGGCGATCAGGCGGTCAGCCGGAATCAGCGTCGGGTGAACCCGCAACTCGATGCCGTTGGCCGTGCTGCGTGCAACACCCAGATGCTTGATGCGATAACCCAGCGCCTCTGCGTAATTCACATCAGCGGTTGTCAGTTTGGTAATGCCTTCGGTGTAGGCCTTGTCGAACTGCAACGGGATACCGAAAGCAATCGACGCCAGAATGGTCAGTTTGTGCGCCGCATCGATACCTTCAACGTCAAACGTCGGATCTGCCTCGGCATAACCCAGCGCTTGTGCTTCAGCCAGCACGTCTTCGAACGTACGGCCTTTTTCGCGCATTTCGGTGAGGATGAAGTTACCGGTACCGTTGATGATGCCCGCCACCCAGTTGATACGATTGGCCGAGAGACCTTCACGGATCGCCTTGATCACCGGGATACCGCCTGCAACGGCCGCTTCGAACGCCACGATCACGCCCTTTTCCTGGGCTTTGGCGAAGATTTCATTACCGTGAACGGCAATCAGCGCCTTGTTCGCGGTCACGACATGCTTGCCGTTTTCGATGGCCTTGAGCACCAGTTCACGGGCGATGGTGTAACCACCAATCAGCTCGATAACAATGTCGATTTCAGGGTTGGTCGCAACAGCGAATACATCGTTGGTAATGGGGGTACCGGTAATGTCGCACTGAGGGTTTGGCGTACGCATTGCAATTTGCGCAACCTGGATACCACGCCCGGCACGGCGGGCAATCTCCTCGGCGTTACGCTTTAGTACGTTGAAGGTGCCGCCACCGACGGTCCCGAGCCCACAGATACCTACTTTGACCGGATTCACGCTGAACTCCCCATAAAACGGCCGACTCAAGGTCGGCCGTGAAAAACAACCGTGGATTGCCACGGTTCTCTATTAATGGCCGGGCAACTGAACTGCCCCGCCATGATCGTCACAGGCTTATCGTGACGACACTGGATTATTTAACACTGAGTGCCAGCTTGCCAACCTGCGCAGCAGGCTGATAACCCGGAATCACCTGACCGTCAGCCAAAACGATGGCTGGCGTGCCATTGACGCCGATGGACTGGCCCATGGCGAACTGCTTGGCAACCGGATTGGCGCATTTTGGCGCCTCGACGGTTTTACCATCAGTCATCTTGTCCATCGCCGTTTTTTTGTCCTTGGAACACCACACTGCCTGCAGCTGCTGGTCACCCGGTGAGCCGAGGCCCTGACGCGGGAACGCAACATAGCGCACTTCAATCCCCATCTTGTTCAGTTGCGGGACTTCGGCATGCAATTTGTGGCAATACGGGCAAGTGGTGTCGGTAAATACCGTGATATGGGACTTGGTTTCGCCGATGGCAGGGTAAACGACGGTCTCTGCCACCGGAATGCCATTAATCAACTTGGCCACGCCAACACGTTCGGCCTGCTCGGTCAGGTTCACCGGCTTGCCGTCCTTGAGCTGGAACATGTAGCCCTGAACGATGAACTGGCCATCGGCACTGGCATACAGCACGCGGCTGCCCTTGAGCTTGACTTCATACAGGCCGGCCATGGGGCTGGCACTGATGCTCTCGACCGGCACATCCAGTTGCAGGGTTTCGAGGCTCTTGCGGATTGCTTGTTCGGCGCCGGTATCGGCGAACGAGAAGGTGCTGACCAACGCAATGGCTGCGGCGGCGAAAATCTGGATCACACGCATGGGAACTCCTGAAGACGGGCAAAGCTGCCAACCCCGATACCCGTCCTGAAACAACGGGTTTGGGCGGCGCGCTTTCTAAACCGGCAAAGCCTACCACAGATGGCCTGCATGACCGACTCCGACTAGCCACGCGGGTGATGGAGGGCATGCAGGTCCTGCAGTCGGGCACGGGCAACATGGGTGTAAATCTGCGTCGTCGAGAGGTCGCTGTGCCCCAGCAGCATTTGCACCACACGCAAATCGGCGCCGTGATTGAGCAAATGGGTGGCGAAGGCATGGCGCAAGGTATGTGGCGACAGCGACTTGTTGATCCCGGCCACCCTGGCCTGATGCTTGATGCGATGCCAGAAGGTCTGGCGGGTCATCTGTTCACCGCGCTGACTGGGAAATAGCACATCACTGGGGCGACCGCCCAGCAGCTCATGCCGGGCATCGCGCATGTAGCGCTCGACCCGGACGATGGCCTCCTCCCCCATCGGCACCAGGCGTTCCTTGCTGCCCTTGCCCATCACGCGCAAAACGCCCTGGCGCAGGTTGACCTGCTCCAGGGTCAGGCTGATCAATTCGGTTACGCGCAGGCCACAGGCATACAGTACTTCAAGCATGGCCCGATCACGCTGGCCGATGGCCTCACTCAGATCAGGGGCGGCGAGCAGCGCTTCTACGTCTGCCTCTGACAGGGACTTGGGTAATGGCCTGCCCAACTGGGGCATATCGACCTGCAAGGTAGGGTCGACGGCAATCAGGTTTTCTCGCAGCAGATAACGATAGAAGCCACGCAAACCTGAGAGCAAGCGCGCAGTCGAGCGAGGCTTGTAGCCCTGCTCCAGGCGCCAGGCGAGATGATCGAGGATCAACTCGCGCCCGGCGCTGGCCACAGCGATACCGCGCTCCTGCAACCAGCCATTGAATAAGGCCAGGTCACTGCGATAAGCACCGCGGGTGTTGTCCGACAAGCCTTTTTCCAGCCACAGGGCATCCAGAAAACGGTCGATAAGTGGGTCGTCTATAGCGGGCATTGGCTCTCGAAACGCACAGGCCGGAGGCTGCGCACAAATATAAAGTGAACTGCAAAAGTGAGCGCTAGTCTTTCATGGCTGGCGGATGCCATAAACCCCAAGTTTTCACAGGATGACCTTATGACCGAACAACAGATTTTGCTGTCTTTCGGCGGCATCGGCATCGCTGCCCTGGGCTCACAGTGGCTGGCCTGGCGACTGAAGCTGCCGGCCATCCTGTTTCTGCTGTTGAGCGGGATCCTGGTCGGCCCGGTATTGGGCTGGCTGGACCCGCAAGAATTGTTCGGCCCGCTGCTGATGCCGCTGGTCTCACTGGCGGTGGCGCTGATTCTGTTTGAAGGCAGCCTGACCCTGCATTTGTCCGAGTGGCGCGAAATCGGCACTGTGGTCCATCGGCTGGTCACTATCGGTGCGCTCTCGACCTGGGCCGTGATCACCCTGGCGACCCATTGGCTACTGGGCTTTGACTGGCTTCTGGCCTTGCTGTTCGGCACGCTGACACTGGTCACCGGGCCTACGGTGATTGTGCCGATGCTGCGCGTAGTACGGCCCAAGGCATCGATTGCCAATATCCTGCGCTGGGAAGGCATTGTCATCGACCCGATTGGCGCGCTGCTGGCGGTGGTGGTCTACAGCTTTATCATCGCCAGCGCCACGGGCGAAGGCCTGAGCCACAGCCTGCTGACCTTTGCCGGGGTGATTGTATGCGGCAGCTTGTTCGGCATTGTAGGTGGCTGGATCATGGGGCAGATCGTACGCCGCCAATGGCTGCCGGAGTACCTGCACAGCCTGGCCACGCTGGCAGCAGTGCTGGGCGTATTTATTGGCGCCAATACGGTGATGCATGAGTCCGGACTGCTGGCGGTCACCTTGATGGGCATGTGGATGGCCAATATGAAGGGGGTGGATGTACGCAACATCCTGCACTTCAAGGAAAACCTGAGCATCTTCCTGATCTCGGGGCTGTTTATCCTGCTGGCGGCGCGCCTGGACTTGAACGCCATGATCGGCCTGGGGCCTGTGGTGCTGGTGTTGCTGCTGATTATTCAATTTATCGCCCGGCCGCTGAACGTGGTGATTTCGACCTTTGGCTCAAAACTAAACTGGCGCGAACGCGCCTTGCTCGCCTGGATCGCCCCACGCGGGATCGTCGCGGCAGCCGTTTCAGCAATTTTTGCGATCCGCCTGGACGAAGCAGGCCATGACGGCGCGCTGCTACTGGTGCCCCTGACCTTTGCAGTGATCATCGGTACGGTGGTGCTGCAAAGCGCGACGGCACGGCCCCTGGCCCGCCTGCTCAAAGTGGCGGAGCCGGCCCCCAGCGGCTTTTTGATCGTTGGCGCCAATGGCCCGGCCCGGGTTATTGGCAAGGCATTGCAGCAACTGGGCAGCCGCGTACTGCTAACCGATTCCAACTGGGAACACATTCGCGCCGCGCGCATGGACAACTTGCCCACTTACTTTGGCAATCCGGCTTCAGAGCATGCCGAGAGTCACCTGGATCTGGTGGGGCTGGGGCATTTGCTCGCACTGTCACCCTCTGGCGAGTTGAATACCCTGGCAGCGGCACGCTTTCATCACGAGTTCGGGCTGCAGCGCTTGTTTACACTGACCAATGGCCAGGAAATTCGTCGCACTGACAAGCATCGCGCCAGCCACGAGTACCGCGGTCAAGCCCTGGGCAACCCGGCGCTGACCTACGGCCAGCTCGCCAGTGAGTTGAGCCAGGGAGCCGAGCTGTACAGCACCACACTGACCGACAACTTCACCTGGGCGGACTACCTGGCCCTGCATGGCAAGCGCGTCACCCTGCTCTTCGCCCGCGACAACACTGGCTGGGTGCATGTAGTGACACCTGACAGTGAATTGAAACCAGGCTCCGGGTGGACGCTGCTGGCGTTGATCAGGCACCCGTAGCAGCTGTTACGAGGCAAACCCTGGCAACACCGGTACCGGGCGCTTGTCATCATCGATGGCGACAAAGCTGAACAAGCCCTGGATCGCCAGTTCGCGACCATCGCAGCTCATGCTTTCGACATACACCTCGACCTCAACCTTGAGGCTGGTGTTGCCAACTTTAACCACACGCCCCACCAGCTCAACGATGGAGCCAGCCGCGATCGGATGGTTGAAATCAATACGGTCCGTGGACACCGTCACCAACGGCAGACGACAAAAACGCGTTGCGGCAATAAACGAAACTTCGTCCATCCACGCCAGCGCGGTGCCGCCAAACAGGGTGTTGTGGTGATTGGTGGTAGAGGGGAATACCGCTTTGGTAATACGGGTAACGGAGAGGTCGGTACGGCGTTGAATCTCTTGCTCACGCGAAGTCATGCTTTCTTACTACCTACAACTGGACAAAGGTCTGACAAATCTCAGGCAACAAAAAAGCAGCCCGAAGGCTGCTTTTTTCTGCATCGGGAAGCTGGACTTAAGCCAGTTTTTCCTTGATGCGAGCTGCTTTACCCGACAGGTCGCGCAGGTAGTACAGCTTGGCTTTACGCACGTCACCGCGACGCTTAACAGCCATGCTGTCGATTTGCGGGCTGTAGGTCTGGAAAGTACGCTCTACGCCAACACCGTTGGAGATTTTACGAACAGTGAAAGCACTGTTCACGCCACGGTTACGCTTGGCAATCACTACACCTTCGAAAGCTTGCAGACGCGAACGATCGCCTTCCTTCACTTTCACCTGAACGACAATGGTGTCGCCCGGGGCAAAAGGAGGGATCTCTTTAGTCATCTGCTCTGCTTCGAGTGCAAGGATGATTTTGTTAGTCATGCTGTGCTCCTAAGGTAGATCAACTGATCTACCATCGATACGTTGTTAACTATCGTCCCGCTCGCGGATGTATTCCTCGAGCAGCTTCTTCTCTTCTCCAGAAAGCGAGCGGCTTTCCAGAAGATCGGCGCGTCGTTCAAAGGTCCGCCCAAGGGACTGCTGTAAACGCCAACGCCGGATGTGTGCATGATTGCCACTAAGCAATACGTCGGGAACACGCTGATCCGCATACACCTCCGGTCGGGTGTAGTGCGGGCAATCCAGCAGACCATCCGTGAAGGAATCTTCCTCCGCGGAGTCCGCATGCCCTAAAGCTCCAGGCAGCAGTCGTGTAACCGCATCAATCAGAACCATCGCCGGCAGCTCGCCACCAGAGAGTACATAGTCACCAATTGACCACTCTTCATCGACATAAGCGTCTATAAAACGCTCGTCAATGCCTTCATAACGACCTGCAATAAGGATTAATGCTTCCTCATTCGCCAGCTCGCGTACCGCCGACTGATTCAGTTGACGGCCTTGGGGCGACAGGTAAATCACCTTCGCCGCCGCTCCGGCTGCTTCTCTGGCCTGAACCAGTGCATCTTCCAGAGGCTTGATCTTCATCACCATGCCCGGACCACCGCCAAATGGGCGATCATCCACAGTGTGATGCCGATCCGTTGTGTAGTCTCGCGGGTTCCAACAAGTCAGCTGCAAGAGCCCTTGTTTCACCGCACGACTAGTGATGCCGTAGTCGCTGATGGCGGAAAACATTTCGGGAAACAAACTGATCACTTCTACGCGCAATTTAGCCACGCTTAGAAGTCCGCATCCCAATCCACCTTCATCTCGCCAGCTGCAAGGTCGACGCTCAACACGCATTGCTCTGTATAGGGCAACAAGCGATCACGATCATCCAGGCTACCTGGGCAAGGTTTGACTTCCATGACATCGTTCGAGCCAGTTTCCATCAGGTCAACAATCTTGCCGAGCAATTGCCCTTCAAGGTTGGTCACTTTCAGTCCCTGCAGCTGGTACCAGTAGTACTCGCCGTCGGTCAGTTCAGGAAACAGGTTACGCGGCACGCAGATTTCGAATTCACGAAGAAGACCAGCTTCATCACGGTCATCGAGACCTTTGAGCTTTACAACCAGAAACTTGCCGTTATGAGAACGGCCACTGACCAGCTCTGCCTGTCGTACATCATTACCGCGCCGAAGCGTCAGTTTTTTGTAGTCCAACAGGTTATCAATTGGATCCGTAAAGGAATAAACCTTCACTTCGCCGCGCACGCCGTGAATCGAGTAGATTTTGCCGATAACGATCAAATCATCAGCAGTTTCAGGCGTCACGCTCATATTGCTCAGGCCGCAGCCTTAGCGTTTTCTTTAACCAGCTGAGCAACACGCTCAGACAGTTGAGCACCAACGCTCAGCCAGTAGGCGAGGCGGTCTTCTTTAACGGAGAAACGGATTTCCTGACCACGGGCAACCGGGTTGAAGAAACCAATTTGTTCCTTGTGGGAACCGTCACGTGGGTTACGGCTGTCGGTAACGGTCAAGTGGTAAAACGGGCGCTTTTTGGAGCCGCCAAGGGCAAGACGGATTGTTAGCATGTGAACATCGTTCCTGTAGTCGGTGCTGCAAATCTAAAGGCACAGCGGGCATAGGTGCCCGAAAGGCCGCATATTCTAAGGAATATCCGGACTTTTGCAAATGTCTTTTTCTGGCGCCTATCGGCATGCCGTACAGACTTGCAACTAGGTCACCACGAATGGTGACAGGTCAGCTCCCGCACAGTGCGGGTTTGCCGGGTGTCTCGCATTGCTGCGAGTTGCCCGGACGCAAGCGTCCGGGCGGGTAAATTACATTTTTGGCATGCCGCCGCCGGGCATCATCGAGCCCATGCCGCGCATCATTTTCGCCATCCCACCTTTGGTGGAGAATTTTTTCATCATCTTTTGCATCTGCTTGTGCTGCTTGATCAAGCGGCCGATGTCCTGCACCTGAGTGCCGGAGCCCATGGCAATCCGGCGTTTGCGCGAACCGCTGATCAGCTCAGGGTCGCGGCGCTCGGCCGGGGTCATGGAGTTGATGATGGCTTCCATCTGCTTGAACTGTTTCTCAGCTGCGCCCTGGGCATTGCCCATTTGCGCCAGATTGACACCACCCATGTTCGGCAGTTTGTCCATGAGGCCGCCAAGGCCACCCATGTTCTTCATCTGTTGCAGCTGGTCGCGGAAGTCTTCGAGATCGAAGCCTTTGCCTTTTTTAAGCTTTTTAGCCAGTTTGTCGGCTTTGTCTTTATCGAGGGTCTGTTCGGCCTGCTCGATCAGGCTGAGCACGTCGCCCATGCCGAGGATGCGCGAAGCGATACGATCCGGGTGGAACGGCTCGAGCGCATCGCTCTTCTCACCCATACCGATGAACTTGATCGGCTTGCCGGTAATGGCTCGCACGGACAACGCCGCACCACCCCGGGCATCACCGTCGACCTTGGTCAGGATCACCCCGGTCAGCGGCAATGCATCACCGAACGCCTTGGCGGTGTTGGCCGCATCCTGGCCAGTCATGGCGTCGACGACAAACAGGGTTTCTGCCGGCTTGACAGCCGCGTGCAGCTCCTGGATCTCGGTCATCATCTCGGCATCGATATGCAGGCGACCTGCGGTATCGAGGATGACCACGTCGATGAACTTCAGCTTGGCTTCCGCAATGGCGGCGCGAGCGATGTCTACCGGCTTCTGGCTAAGGTCGGACGGGAAGAAGGTTACACCGACTTCATTGGCCAGGGTTTCGAGCTGTTTGATCGCAGCCGGACGATAAACGTCGGCCGAGACCACCATCACGGTTTTCTTTTTGCGCTCTTTAAGGAAGCGCGCCAGCTTGCCGGCAGTCGTGGTTTTACCAGCGCCCTGCAAACCGGCCATCAATACAACGGCTGGCGGCGTGACATTAAGGACCAGGTCCTCGTTGGCAGCGCCCATCAGGCTTTCAAGTTCAGCCTGAACAATTTTTACAAACGCCTGGCCCGGCGTCAGGCTGCGCGACACTTCAGTGCCGACAGCGCGCTCTTTGACCGCAGCGACGAAGTCTTTGACCACTGGCAAAGCCACGTCGGCTTCCAGCAACGCCATGCGCACTTCACGCAGGGTGTCTTTGATATTGTCTTCGGTCAGCTTGGCCTTGCCGGTGACATGGCGCAGCGTCTGCGAAAGACGGTCGGTTAAATTTTCAAACATGCGCGATCCTTTCAGGCCCAAAGTAGACCGGGGTTATTGCGGCCCAGCCCGTGTAAAACTGATGCTCGGCGAGCCTGCGGCGTGGGCAGGTCGCGGATTATAGCGAAGACTGGCCGTGTCCGACACCATGCCGTCGGCTTATGTGGTCTTTCGTGCACAGGCGGTTGTATGCCAAACTCAGTCCTTTCGGGCTTGCCTAACAGGATTTATGCTCCCCTTGTCACCCAGTTTGCTACCCAGCCTCGCCGCCGCCTGCTTGTATGCCGCTGCGACCTTCTATCAGGGCTCTTGTCTGCGCCAGGGCGCAAAGGCAAACAAACGCCTGTTGGTGACGCTCGGCATTCTTGCCGTACTCGCCCACGCCGCCAGCCTGTTCACCCACCTGATGACGCCTGCAGGCCTTGAACTGGACTTCTTCAGTGCAGCCAGCCTGATTGCCGTGGCCGTGATTACCGTGACCCTGGCGGCCTGCGCCCGCATACCGGTCGAGAACCTGCTGCTGCTTTTATACCCGCTGGGCATGCTGACAGTACTGCTGTCCGAATTCGCCCCGCCCGGCACGGTTCAGGTCATTAATGAAGAGCCAGGCATACTCGCGCATATCCTGCTGTCGATTCTGGCCTATGGCATGTTCACCATTGCGGTGTTCCAGGCGCTGTTGCTGTCGCTGCAGAACTATCAGCTCAAGCACAAGCATCCCAAGGGCCTGATCAAGAACTTCCCGCCACTGCAAACCATGGAAAGCCTGCTCTTCGGCTTTCTCTGGGCCGGCTGGTCGCTGCTTTCGCTGTCCCTGGTTTCCGGTTGGCTGTTTCTGGGCAACCTGTTCGCCCAGCACCTGGTGCACAAGACCCTGCTGGCCTGCCTGGCCTGGATCGTATTCAGCGTGCTGCTATGGGGCCGCCATCACCTTGGCTGGCGCGGTCACAAGGCCATCCGCTGGACGTTTGCCGGTTTTTGCCTGCTGATGCTGGCCTACTTTGGCAGCAAGCTGGTTCGTGAATACATTCTGCATATCTGACGGGCGATAATTATGGATAGCTTGCCCCCTGGGCCGATTCTGACAATTTCGGCACTATTGATCGCAGGAGCCGCTGTATTTATCGGCTTTATACTGGGCAAAAGCAGTGCCCGCGCCAGGCGCACCAACGCCCAGCAGCTGCGAGAGGAGGCTCCCCAGCAACAGGACGAGCAGCCCAACAGCCGCCCGGCCCTGCTATCAGGCATCCATGCGCTGGACAACATCACGGTCAACGATATCCTGATCCCGCGCAACGAAGTCGAAGGCCTGAACCTCGACGACCCGATCGAAGACCTGATTGAGCAGTTGCGCCAGACCTCGCGCACACGCCTGCCGGTGTTTCACAACGACATCAACCAGGTCGAAGCCATCCTCAATACCCGCCACATCCAGCACATGCTGCCCGACGCCAGCCTGACCAAAGAAGCACTGCTGGCCGTTTGCCACGAACCTTACTTCATCCCCGAAAGCACCCCGCTGCAACTGCAACTGCTTAACTTCCACAAGCAGCAGCGCCGCCTGGGCGTGGTGGTCGATGAATACGGCGAAGTGCTTGGCATCGTGACGCTTGAGGACATCCTCGAAGAGATCGTCGGCGAGTTCGAAGACGAGCAGAATATCGATAACCCCCATATCGACCCCCTGCCCGACGGCCGTTATGTTGTCGATGGTGCAGCCTCCATTCGCGAGCTGAACAAGGCCCTGGGCTGGCACCTGCCCTGCGACGGCCCGAAAACCCTCAATGGCCTGGTCACCGAAGCGCTGGAAACCATCCCCGAGACCACCGTGTGCCTGAAAATCGGCGGCTATCGCCTGGAGATCCTCCAGACCGAAGAAAACCGCGTCAGCCGCGTACTGATCTGGCACAACAGCGTCAAGCCCGCGGTTTAATCGCCGCGCAAGGTCTTGTTACATTTGAGCGGGCCTCCCTATAATCATCATCGCTTACCCAAGCCTCGCCAACACGCGTGTTACCCGCACCCAGCGCTGTCGGCGCGTTGTATGACGCAGTACCTGCGTACGTTCCCATCCTGAACTGCGCTTGCACCCTGTTATCCCTCAGGGCCAACGACCATAAAAATTGCTCGCCATGTCGCACCGCCAAAGCGGACATCGGCACAGGGCTCATAACTGTCAGGGATATACGCATGACCTCCAGCACAACCTATAGCGAAGCTACGCCCGACAAGCCGGCCAACTCCGCCACCCGCGTCGCCACGGCCAGCTTTATTGGCACGGCCATCGAGTTCTACGACTTTTATGTGTATGCCACCGCCGCTGCACTGGTGATAGGCCCGGTATTTTTTCCGCAGGCATCCGGTACCGCACAAATGCTGTCGGCGTTTCTGACCTTCGGCATCGCCTTTCTCGCCCGCCCGCTGGGCTCGTTCCTGTTTGGCCACTTCGGTGACCGCATCGGACGCAAATCTACCCTGGTGGCCTCACTGCTACTGATGGGCGTGTGCACCACATTGATCGGGGTGCTGCCGGGCTACGCCACGATCGGCGCCTGGGCCCCGATCCTGCTGTGCGTGCTGCGCTTCGGCCAGGGCCTGGGGTTGGGTGGCGAATGGGGCGGCGCGGCATTGCTGGCCACCGAGAACGCCCCCAAGGGCAAGCGCGCCTGGTATGGCATGTTTCCGCAACTGGGGCCTTCGATCGGTTTTCTGGCGGCCAATGGCCTGTTTCTGATTCTGGCCATGAGCCTGAGCGATGAGCAGTTCCGCTCCTGGGGCTGGCGCATCCCCTTCCTGCTTAGCGCAGCGCTGGTGATGGTGGGTCTGTATGTACGCCTGAAGCTGGAAGAGACACCGGTGTTTGCCAAGGCCGTAGCACAGCACGAGCGGGTGAAAATGCCCATCGTCGAACTCTTCAGCCAATACTGGGCACCGATGCTGCTGGGCGCCGCTTCGATGGTGGTGTGTTACGCACTGTTCTATATCTCGACAGTGTTTTCCCTGAGCTATGGCGTCGCCACCCTGGGCTATACCCGCGAAACCTTCCTCGGCCTGCTGTGTTTTGCCGTGCTGTTCATGGCGGCGGCCACACCTCTGTCCGCTTGGGCCAGTGACCGTTATGGACGCAAGCCGGTGCTGATAGTCGGTGGCGTGCTGGCGATCTTGTCAGGTTTTCTGATGGAGCCTCTGCTCACCCACGGCACCACCTGGGGTGTGGCGCTGTTCCTGTGCATCGAGCTGTTTTTGATGGGCGTGACCTTTGCCCCGATGGGTGCCCTGCTCCCTGAACTGTTCCCGACCCGCGTGCGCTATACCGGCGCGTCGGCGGCTTACAATCTGGGTGGCATTGTCGGAGCTTCCGCTGCACCTTTTTTTGCGCAAAAGCTGGTGAGCATGGGGGGGTTGAGCTGGGTAGGCGGGTACGTGTCGGGCGCAGCGATTCTCAGCCTGATTGCCGTGCTGTGCCTGAAGGAAACGAGAGAGGCTGACCTGAACAAGGTAGCTTGAAGAAACACTTAACCTGTGGGAGCGGGCTTGCTCGCGATTGCAACGCCTCGGTACATCAGATGTACCGGGGCAATTGAATCGTGAGCTAGCCCGCCCCCACAATGGTTTTTACAGCTCTACAACTACTGCCTTGGCCGCGCGGGTCGCTTTGGCGCGAGCTGCTTCAATCGACTCATCGCGAGCCAGGGCCACGCCCATGCGACGCTGGCCGTTGACCTCTGGCTTGCCGAACAGGCGCAATGCGGTGTCCGGTTCGCTCAGGGCAGCACCCAGGTTGGCGAATGCCGTCCGGGTCGACTGGCCTTCCACCAGAATCACCGCCGAAGCCGATGGCCCGAACTGACGAATCAATGGAATCGGCAGGCCGAGAATGGCGCGAGCATGCAATGCGAACTGCGACAGATCCTGAGAAATCAATGTCACCAGGCCGGTATCGTGCGGGCGCGGCGACACTTCGCTGAACCACACCTGATCGCCCTTGATAAACAACTCAACGCCAAACAGACCACGACCACCCAGCGCTTCAGTAACAGCCTTGGCGACACGCTCGGACTCGGCCAGAGCAATCGGGCTCATGGCTTGTGGCTGCCAGGATTCCTGGTAATCGCCCTTCTCCTGTCGGTGACCAACCGGTGCGCAGAACGTGGTACCGCCAATATGGCGCACGGTCAGCAAAGTAATTTCGTAATCGAAGTCGATAAAGCCTTCGATAATGACCCGACCCTTCCCTGCACGACCACCCTCTTGCGCGTAGTCCCAGGCAGCCTTTACATCATCGGCGCTGCGCAGAAGGCTCTGGCCCTTGCCTGACGAACTCATTACCGGTTTGACCACACACGGAAAGCCCAGGTCCAGCACGGCAGCGCTGTAGTCTTCGAAGGTGTCGGCAAAGTGGTACGGCGAGGTTGGCAGGTCCAGTTCTTCAGCCGCCAGACGACGAATGCCTTCGCGGTTCATGGTCAACGACGTGGCACGCGCCGTCGGAATAACGGTGAAACCTTCAGCTTCCAGCTCCACCAGGGTGGCGGTGGCGATGGCTTCGATTTCCGGAACGATAAAGTGCGGTTGTTCTGCTTCGATGACGGCACGCAGGGCGGCGCCGTCAAGCATGTTGATCACATGGCTGCGATGGGCAACCTGCATGGCAGGTGCATTGGCGTAGCGATCGACGGCGATCACTTCGACCCCCAGGCGCTGCAATTCGATGACAACTTCTTTGCCCAGCTCACCGCAGCCACACAACATGACGCGGGTCGCAGTGGGCGACAGTGGAGTTCCGATACGGGTCATTTCAGGTCCTCAAGGAAACAAAATCATCGAAGGCACTGACCAAGCCAGCGCCTGCAGGGGGATACAAAGGCCGGCATTTTACATGACTAGACCGAGGCTTTGCGCAAACGCCAGGCCATTGCCAGCCATACGCAGGTGACGCCGGCGAATTTCGAGGCCATGGCGGTAATGATCACGCCAGGGGTGAAGGCATCGATCATGCTGAAGAAGATAAAGGTGTCGATCGGGATGCTCAGCGCAGAGCTGATCCACAAGCGGTCATGCAAAGGCCGCTTGGTGATGCTGAAGACCAGCCAGTCGATGCACTCGGACACGGCGAAGGCAGTGGCGCTGGCCAGTGCAATGGAAGGATCGGAGGTGACGTACGACAACACCAGGGCCGCCAGCATGGCCAGCAGGGCACCGTGACCGAATCGGGTTTGCACCATGTCGCGCAATACAAACACCAGGCCACCCCAGGCTGACCAGATGATGTCCAGGTGCGGCGCAGTGGAAAACGCGTAGTTGATCAGCACGACGCTGGCGATATAAGCGACAAGAAACAGCATGGCAGCGGGCGACACCTCTAAATAAGGCGCACAGGGTACTTGAGTCGCAGTCGATTTTGTACCCGCGACATCCCCCTGCGGGAGCGGGCTTGCTCACGATGACATCAGCGCAGTTTGCCTGACAGGTCGCGGCGCCTGCATCGCGAGCAAGCCCGCTCACACAATAAAGAAGCGTTGTCAGCTACCGGAACCCAACATCCACACCACACCACTGGCTTTGGCCCGCTCATGGCACAGCACTAGCACCTCGCGGCGCTCCGGGTTGGTCATGCGGCTCCAGCGGGTGATTTCCGCCACGGTACGCTGGCAGCCACTGCACACATCGTCGTCGTCCAGCGCGCAGATATTCACACAGGGCGAGGCGACCGGGCGCTCTGCTTCCGTCATTGTTCTTGCACCTGAAGGTCACGGGCATATCGCTGGCCGTTCTTGACGTAGTGGGCCGCGCTGGCTTCCAGCAATTTTTTCTGCTCATCCGTCAGGTCACGTACCACCTTGCCCGGCGACCCCATGACCAGCGAGCCGTCCGGAATTTCCTTACCTTCGCCAATCAACGAGTTGGCGCCAATGATGCAATGCTTGCCGATTTTCGCGCCATTGAGGATCACTGCATTGATACCGATCAGGCTGTAATCGCCCACCGTACAACCATGCAACATGGCGTTATGACCGATGGTCACGCCCGTGCCAAGTGTGAGCGGATAGCCCATGTCGGTATGCATCACCGCACCATCTTGCACATTGCTGTGCTTGCCGATCAGGATCAGTTCGTTATCGCCACGCAACACGGCGTTAAACCAGACACTGGCGCCCTCTTCCAGGCGCACCTTGCCGATCAGGGTGGCATTGGGTGCGGTCCAGCTTTCGGGATGGGTTTCGACGAACGAGTCGCCCAGGCGGTATTTCATGGGATGTCCTCAAGGCAGGCGTGGCCGTCTGCTGACGGCTCTAAATTGGAATGGAACGTTCAGGCGGGGTATGCAGGTTGATATTGACGTCGTCATAGAGCAGGTTCATCAGCTCCACGATCATGATTGCCGTCAGTCCCCAGATTTTATACACGCCAAAACGGTAGCTCGGCACGTACCAGCTACGGCCCTGGTAGTCGATGCGATGAGTGTGCTCACGCGGATCCTGGCGGAAGAACTCCAGCGGCACGCTGAATACCGCGGCGATTTCGGCGTCATTGGCCAGATACTCAACGTAGTCCGGGACCAGACCGACATAAGGCGTTACGCGAATACCGTGTAACGAGATCAAGGGGCTCAGCGGCCCGATCACCTCGACCAGCCCCGGCGGCAAGCCGATTTCTTCTTCGGCCTCACGCAGGGCGGTGAACACCAGGTCGGGGTCTTCCGGGTCGCGGCGACCGCCCGGAAAAGCCACTTCACCACCGTGGGTCGACAACCCGCTGGCACGCAGGGTGAGAATCAGCTCAGGCTCAGAACTGCGTGTGACCGGCAACAACACCGCAGCTTCCGGGTAATTCCGTTCTGTTTCCAGCGTCCGTGGGGTATAGCGGCTCACACGGCCAAGCAGCTCGTCCAGCATAGGTCATCTCGATCCGGCACTTATCGGGCATCATGCACCAAATCGCACCGGGCACCCAAGTCCTACAGTGTCGCAGCCCGCCAGACCACACTTGCCGCGAGCCCACCTCAGCCCCCAAGATAGGCAACGAGCCAGAGACCACAGCATGAAATTTTGTAGCCAGTGCGGCCATTCCGTCAGCCAGCATATCCCGCAAGGCGATTCGCGCCTGCGCTATGTCTGCGACCACTGCCAGACCATTCATTATCAAAACCCCAATATTGTCGCCGGTTGCGTGCCCGTGTGGGGCACACAAGTGCTGCTGTGCCGTCGCGCCATCGAACCGCGCAAAGGCTACTGGACACTGCCCGCAGGCTTTATGGAGAACGGCGAGACGGTTGAAAACGCGGCCCGACGCGAAACCCTGGAGGAAGCCTGTGCCGTGGTTGAGAACCTGGCCATCTACACCCTGATCGATGTGCCGCATATCAATCAGGTGCATATTTTCTACCGCGCCGACCTGCTGGGCCCGAACTTCGCAGCCGGTGAAGAGAGCCTGGAAGTGCGCCTGTTTGAAGAAGTCGACATCCCTTGGTCAGAGCTGGCTTTCCGCACGGTCAGCCGTACCTTAGAATGCTTTTTCGCTGACCGCCCGGGCGCTCACTACCCCGTACGCAGCGAGGCTGTAGCACCGCTGGCCAGCCTGAAGACCGCCCAAAAATAATGCTGCTTGCCTTGTAACTCAGGAATGTTCCTCTAATGCGTTGGTTGCTCGCTGCTCTATGCCTGTCATTTGCCGTTACCTGCCAGGCCTCTGTTGTCATAACCGTAAACGGCAAACCCGTTGATAAAAACCAGGTCCTGAAACCCGCCCCTTCGTCGCTTCCGGTACGTCCCGGGCAGAATATCGACAAGGTGCTGGTCATCAAGTCTGCCCGCAAGCTGGAGCTGATCAGCAACGGCAAACCGGTCAAGACCTACCGCATCTCCCTGGGCAAACAACCCAAGGGCCCAAAAGTACGCGAAGGGGACAAACGCACCCCCGAGGGCATCTACTGGGTCGACTGGCGCAAAAAAAGCGACAAGTTCAACCTGGCGATGCACATCAACTACCCCAACATCAGCGACGCTGCCACGGCCCGGCGTGAAGGCCTGAACCCGGGCTCGATGATCATGATCCACGGCACCCCGGACAGCGAAGACAACCCCGAGGAACTGTTCCATACCCTGGACTGGACCGATGGGTGTATCGCGATGAAAAACCACGAAATGCGTGAAGTCTGGAACCTCGTTCCAGACGGCACCATGGTTGAAATCCGCCCATAGCCAGCTGTCATACGAGCAACAAAAAACCCGCTGACCGGTAACGGTTCAGCGGGTTTTTTATATGACTTGTGGCTAGAAATCAGCCAGTTGCCACACTTCGTACGCCGGGGTTTCATACGGGTGGCTGTGCTTGAGCGCAGCCACCACGGCCTGAATCAGATCATCGGCGACGACCAGCTCAACCTTCCACTCCCCCACATACTCGACCTGACCAGTTTGCCCGATGAACGGCTGGCTGCCGTCCAGCGCGCGAAACTGGCCCTGGCCCATGGTCTGCCAGGCGCAGTGGTCATAGCTGCCGATCCGTCCGCCACCGGCAGCGAATACGGCATCCTTGACCACGTCCACATGGCTCGGAGGAACGAAAAAGCTGAGCTTGTACATGCTCTTAATCTACCCACACACGAGCGTTACGGAACATGCGCAACCACGGCGCATCTTCGTTCCACTCTTCCGGGCGCCACGAGTTCTGCACGGCGCGGAATACCCGCTCCGGGTGCGGCATCATGATGGTCACACGGCCGTCACGGCTGGTCAGGCCGGTAATCCCGCGCGGCGAGCCGTTAGGGTTGGCCGGGTAGTTTTCCGTGACCTTGCCGTGGTTGTCGACGAAGCGCAGCGCCACCGAACCGGACAGGTCCGCTTGCAGCATGGCTTCTTCGCTGGCGAACTCGGCATGACCTTCACCATGAGCAATGGCGATCGGCATGCGCGAACCGGCCATGCCCTGCAGGAAGATCGAGTTCGACTCCTGAACCTGAACCATCGCCACACGGGCTTCGAACTGCTCGGAACGGTTGCGCACAAAGTGTGGCCACAGCTCGCTGCCAGGGATCAGTTCGCTCAGGTTGGACATCATCTGGCAACCGTTGCACACACCCAGGGAGAAGCTGTCAGTGCGCTCGAAGAAGCTCTGGAACGCATCGCGGGCACGGGCATTGAACAGCGCCGACTTGGCCCAGCCTTCACCGGCACCCAGTACGTCGCCGTAGGAGAAACCACCGCAGGCAACCAGACCTTTGAACTCGTTAAGGTCGACACGGCCGGCCAGAATATCGCTCATGTGTACGTCGATTGCATTGAAACCGGCACGGTCAAACGCCGCGGCCATTTCAACCTGACCGTTGACGCCCTGCTCACGCAGGACAGCCACTTGCGGACGAATGCCTTTCTTGATGTACGGCGCGCTGATATTGGCGTTGACGTCAAAGCTCAACTGGGCAGTCAGGCCCGGGTTGTCTTCTTCGAGCAGCACGTCGAACTCTTGCTGTGCGCAGTCCGCGTTGTCACGCATACGCTGGATCTGGAAGCTGGTTTCAGCCCACTGGCGCTGCAACTCGCCACGCTGACCGACAAACACTTTTTCATCGTTGAAGGTGATGGTGACTTCGCTGTTGTTCAGCGGCTGGCCGATCACGTCGACACACTCGCCCAGGCCTGCAGCGCTGAACTGTGCAAGCACATCAGCAGTCGCGTCCTGACGCACCTGAATCACGGCGCCCAGTTCTTCGTTGAACAGGATGGCCGGGAGCTGGCTGGCGCTGTCTGCGAGGCAATCCAGGGTCAGGTTCAGACCGCAGTGGCCGGCAAAGGCCATTTCCATCACGCTGGTCAGCAAACCACCGTCGGAACGGTCATGGTAAGCCAGCAGGTGACCATCGGCATTCAGGCCCTGGATCACCGCGAAGAAAGCCTTGAGGTCTTCTGCGTCATCAACGTCAGGGGCCTGCTTGCCCAGCTTGCCGTAGGTCTGGGCCAGGATCGAGGCGCCCATGCGGTTCTGGCCACGGCCCAGGTCGATCAGGATCAGATCGGTCAGACCTTTGTCCATGCGCAGTACCGGGGTCAGGGTCTGGCGAACGTCGAGCACCGGGGCAAAACCGGTCACAACCAGCGACAGCGGCGAGGTCACGGTTTTGTCCGTGCCCTCTTCGCTCCAGCGGGTTTGCATCGACATCGAGTCCTTGCCCACCGGAATGGTGATGCCCAGCTCAGGGCACAGCTCCATGCCGACAGCCTTGACGGTGTCGTACAAGCGGGCGTCTTCACCCGGGTGGCCTGCAGCGGACATCCAGTTGGCTGACAGCTTGATGTCGCTGATCTTGCCAATGCGCGAAGCCGCGATATTGGTCAGGGTCTCACCAATTGCCATGCGGCCCGATGCCGGAGCATCCAGCAGTGCCAGCGGCGTACGCTCGCCCATGGCCATGGCTTCACCGGTGTAGACGTCGAAGCTGGTTGCGGTGACAGCAACGTCAGCCACAGGAACCTGCCACGGCCCGACCATCTGGTCGCGGGCAACCAGACCGGTGATGGTGCGGTCGCCGATGGTGATCAGGAAGCTTTTGCTGGCAACGGCCGGGTGATGCAGAACGCGCTCGACGCACTCGCCGATGCTCAGTTGTGCCGGGTCGAAATCATCGCCCAACTCTTCTTCGCGAACAGCCGAACGGTGCATGCGCGGCGCCTTGCCCAGCAACACTTCCAGTGGCATGTCCACCGGGTTGTTGCCGAAGTGGCTGTCGGTCACGGTCAGTTGCGGCTCGGCAGTGGCTTCACCGACGACGGCAAACGGGCAACGCTCGCGTTCGCAGATCGCCTGGAAGCGCTCGAAATCTTCGACGCCCACCGCCAGAACATAACGTTCCTGGGATTCGTTGCTCCAGATTTCGTGCGGGGCCATGCCCGGCTCGTCGTTTGGAATGTTGCGCAGTTCGAAACGGCCACCACGGTCGCCGTCGTTCACCAGCTCAGGGAATGCGTTGGACAAACCGCCAGCACCCACATCGTGGATAAAGCTGATCGGGTTCTTGTCACCCAGCTGCCAGCAGCGGTCGATCACTTCCTGGCAACGACGCTCCATTTCCGGGTTTTCGCGCTGTACCGAAGCGAAGTCCAGGTCAGCCGAGCTTGCGCCGGTGGCCATAGAGGATGCTGCACCGCCACCCAGGCCGATCAGCATGGCCGGACCGCCCAGCACGATGAGCTTGGAGCCCACGGTGATTTCGGCTTTCTGCACGTGTTCGGCGCGGATGTTGCCCATGCCGCCGGCCAACATGATCGGCTTGTGGTAACCACGCACTTCTTCGCCACGGGGGGTGGTGATGGACTGCTCGAACGTACGGAAGTAACCGGTCAGGGCAGGACGACCGAATTCATTGTTGAATGCAGCACCGCCCAGCGGGCCTTCGATCATGATGTCCAGCGCGGTAACAATGCGCTCAGGCTTGCCGTACGGCACTTCCCACGGTTGTACAAAGCCCGGGATCTGCAGGTTGGACACGGTGAAACCGGTCAGGCCGGCCTTTGGCTTGGCACCACGACCGGTTGCACCTTCGTCACGGATCTCACCACCGGAGCCTGTTGCTGCACCCGGGAACGGGGCAATGGCGGTCGGGTGGTTGTGGGTCTCTACCTTCATCAGGATGTGCACTGGTTCCTGCACCGCACCGTACTGGCGGGTTTCGGGATCAGGGAAGAAACGCCCGGCAACACTGCCGACGATAACCGACGCGTTGTCTTTATAAGCAGACAGAACGCCTTCGCTGTGCATCACGTAGGTGTTCTTGATCATGCCAAACAGGCTCTTGTCCTGGCTTTGGCCGTCGATGTCCCAGCTGGCGTTGAAGATCTTGTGGCGGCAATGTTCGGAGTTGGCCTGGGCAAACATCATCAATTCGATGTCGTGCGGGTTGCGACCCAGACCGTTGAAGGCATTGACCAGATAATCGATTTCGTCTTCGGCCAGGGCAAGGCCCAGCTCGACGTTGGCTTTTTCCAGCGCGGCACGACCGCCACCCAGTACGTCAATCGCGGTCAGCGGCTTTGGCTCGGCGTGGCTGAACAAGCCTGCAGCCTGCTCCAGAGTGCCCAGCACGATTTGCGTCATACGGTCATGCAATACAGCGCCGATCAGTTCGGCATCCGCATCGCTGAACTGGCCAGCTACATAGAATGCAATGCCGCGTTCCAGGCGCTGGATTTTAGCCAGGCCACAGTTACGGGCAATGTCGCTGGCCTTGCTCGACCAGGGAGAGATGGTGCCAAACCGCGGCAACACCAGGAACAGTCGGCCGCTCGGCTCTTGGACCGGCACGCTTGGGCCGTACTTCAGGAGACGAGCCAGTACCTGCTGTTCATCGCTGGTCAGCTCACCGGTGGTATCGGCAAAGTGGGCGAATTCAGCATACAAACCAGTGACAGACGGAACCTTGAGGCTCAGTTGTGCAAGGAGTTTGCTGTGGCGAAAGGCAGAAAGGGCAGGAGCGCCGCGCAGGATCAACATCTTCGGGACAGCCTCGGGAGGGGTATGCTTTGAGGCCGGGCATTCTAGCCTAAACCGTTCGCCACGGCACCCGAAACGGCACACCTGAAGCGCACCAGACGTCGCGAATCGACCAAAGCCTTATTCTTTATAGCTATCAGCCGCTTAACGGATGCTCGATTATGATCTTTAAACAGAGCTCTACCCCCCATTTTACAAGGGTTTGAGCGATTTTCGCGGTCAATATCAGAATGACTGGAAATTGTCGAGATATGGCACCCGTGCTGCTTTGCGTATACTGCGCGGATGTTTTCTCTAACTGATATCCGCCCGCGCTGCGCCAAATGGCTGCTCGCAACCGGACTCTTCCTGATGCTCAGTGCCTGCGTTGAAAAACCCAGCACCCTGGAGCGCGTAAAGGAGGATGGGGTACTGCGGGTGATTACCCGCAACAGCCCTGCGACCTACTTTGAGGATCGCAATGGTGAAACCGGCTTTGAATACGAGCTGGTGAAGCGTTTTGCCGACGATCTTGGGGTTGAGCTCAAAATCGAGACCGCGGACAACCTGGACGAACTGTTCAATCAACTGGGCCAGCCTGACGGCCCGGTTCTGGCTGCTGCCGGACTGGTCAGCAGCGAGAAACGCCTGCAACAAGCCAGATTTTCCCACCCGTACCTCGAAGTCACACCACAGATCATCTACCGCAACGGCCAGTCCCGCCCCACCTCTGCTGCAGATCTGGCCGGCAAGCGCATCACGGTCCTTAAAGGCAGCTCCCACGCCGAGCAACTGGCCGAACTGAAAAAACAGTACCCCGGAATCGAGTACGACGAATCCGACGCGGTCGAAGTCGTCGATTTGCTGCGCATGGTCGATGAAGGCCAGATCGACCTCACGCTGGTCGACTCCAACGAAGTGGCGATGAACCAGGTGTACTTCCCCAACGTGCGCGTCGCCTTTGACCTGGGCGATGCACGCAGCCAGCGCTGGGCAGTGGCGGCCGGTGAAGACAACAGCCTGCTCAACGAGATCAACGCCTATCTGGACAAGGTCGAAAAGAACGGCACCCTGCAACGCCTTAAAGACCGCTACTACGGGCATGTCGATGTCCTTGGCTACGTTGGCGCGTACACCTTCGCCCAGCACCTGCAACAGCGCTTGCCCAAGTACGAAAAGTTCTTCAAGGAAGCGGCCAAAAAAGAACAGATCGACTGGCGCCTGCTGGCAGCCATGGGTTATCAGGAATCTTTATGGCAACCCGCCGTCACCTCAAAAACAGGTGTGCGCGGCCTGATGATGCTGACCCAGAACACGGCTCAAGCGATGGGCGTGTCCAACCGCCTGGATGCCAAGCAAAGCATCATGGGCGGCGCCAAATACCTCGCATTGATCAAGAGCGAGCTGGACGATGATATTCAGGAACCGGATCGCACCTGGTTCGCACTGGCTGCCTACAACGTGGGTGGCGGTCATCTGGAAGACGCACGCAAGCTGGCCAAGAAAGAAGGCCTGAACCCGAACAAGTGGCTTGATGTAAAGAAAATGCTGCCTCGCCTTGCGCAGAAGCAGTGGTACAGCAAAACCCGCTATGGCTACGCCCGTGGCGGCGAGCCAGTACATTTTGTGGCCAACATCCGTCGTTACTACGACATCTTGACCTGGGCCACGCAGCCACAGCTCGAAGGTGATCAGGCGGCCGACAGCAAGCTGCATATCCCCGGCATCGACAAGACCAAGCCCAAAGAAGAGCCGCAGTTGTAGAACACAATTCTGTGGGAGCGAGCCTGCTCGCGAATGAGCTTCGCGAGCAGGCTCGCTCCCACAATTGAATGATCCCCGTAGCCGTTTTTAAACCTTGGCCGCAGCCACAATCAGCGCTTTCATTTCAGCCACTGCCGACTTGAAGCCCACGAACAATGCATGCGCCACCAGCGCATGGCCAATGTTCAATTCATTGATGCCCTTGATCGCGGCTACCGCTTCCACGTTGTGGTAATGCAGACCGTGGCCAGCATTGACGATCAGCCCTTGAGCCAGGCCAAACGCAACGCCATCGGCGACACGCTGCAACTCTTCGGCGACTTCGGTCGGGGTCTGGGCATCGGCATAGCGTCCGGTGTGCAGTTCGATTGCCGGTGCGCCTACGCGCCTGGACGCTTCGATCTGACGCTCATCGGCGTCAATAAACAGCGACACTTCACAGCCAATCTTGCTCAGCCGCTCGACAGCTGCCTTGATCCGCGCTTCCTGCCCGGCAACATCCAGACCGCCTTCGGTGGTCAGTTCCTGACGGGTTTCAGGCACCAGGCAGATATGCGCCGGGCGAATGCGCTCGGCAAACAGCATCATCTCTTCGGTAATGCCCATTTCGAAGTTCATGCGCGTTTGCAGGACATCCTTGAGCAGCAACACATCGCGTTCCTGGATATGTCGACGATCTTCGCGCAAGTGCACGGTAATGCCGTCGGCGCCCGCCTCTTCTGCATCCAGCGCTGCCTTGACCGGATCAGGGTAACGGGTGCCGCGAGCCTGACGCAGCGTGGCTACGTGGTCGATGTTCACGCCGAGAAGAATGCGATTGCTTTGGGTCACGGGGGGCTCTCCTGAAGAGTTGACGATTCGGCGCACAGCATACCGGTCTATTCAGGGCTTGCGAAACAACTCACGACTGGCCAGCGGTTTACCAGCCAAATGCACGGCCAATGCCTGACGCATCAAGCGCTTGGCGGCAGATAAGGCTCCGGGCACGGTCCAGTCAGCCTCGGCCATTGCGTGCAGTTCGGTGCCATGAAACAGACCGGGCTGCACCAGATAAATCCGTTCAAGCCCGGCATCTACCTGCAAACGGTACATGCCATCGCTGGCCACCGGTTCGCCTTGAATGTCCCGGGTCAACGAAAAGCCATAGCCCAGATCGTCCAGCAGGCGCCATTCGAACGCTCGCAGCAGAGGCTCGAGCGCGCGTCCTTGCGCAAGCGCCACCAGCGTCGCGGCATAGTGGTCGAAGACCGCGGGATGCGGGTCTTCGGCTGGCAACAGCCTGATCAGCAGCTCATTGAGATAGAAGCCGCTGAACAGCGCTTCGCCATTGAGCCAGGTGGCAATCCCGGCACTCTCCATGCGTCCGACGTTTTTCAGCTCGCCACGGCCGCGAAATTCGATTTCCAGCGGCACAAAAGGCCGGGCCAGCGTCCCCGCCTTGCCCCGCGCACTGCGCAGCACGGCCCGCAGGCGCCCTTGAGGCGTGATGAAATCCACCAGGGCACTGGTTTCACGATAGGGGCGACTGTGCAGGACGTAGGCGAGTTGGGGGGCCGGGGGTTTACTGGACATGGAAGTCAGCTATCTCAAAAGGCAAACACTGCCAGGAAGAACAGCATAAAACTAATGTGGGAGCGGGCTTGCTCGCGATAGCAGCAACTCGGCCTGTCTGAAGTTCCGAGTTGATGCTATCGCGAGCAAGCCCGCTCCCACAGGGGGGGGTAATGCTGTGCTTACAGGTCGCCGTAGCCCAGCGAACGCAGGGCGCGCTCGTCGTCGGACCAGCCACCTTTCACTTTAACCCAAAGGTTAAGCATGATCTTGGAGTCGAACAGCAGCTCCATATCCTTGCGCGCTTCGGTACCGATACGCTTGATACGCTCGCCCTTGTCGCCAATGATGATTTTTTTCTGACCATCACGCTCAACCAGAATCAAGGCATGGATATGCAGGGTTTTGCCCTGCTGCTTGAACTCTTCGATCTCGACGGTGATCTGGTACGGCAGCTCGGCACCCATCTGGCGCATGATCTTTTCACGTACCAGTTCGGCGGCCAGGAAGCGGCTGCTGCGATCGGTGATCTGGTCTTCCGGGAAGAAGTGCTCGTTTTCCGGCAGGTGATCGGCAATCACGCGCTCAAGGGCTTCAAGGTTGTGCCCGTGCTGAGCCGAGATCGGGATGATCTGGGCGTTCGGCAGTTGCTCCTGAAGCCAGCTCAGGTGCGGCATCAGCTCGGCTTTGTCTTCGATACGATCGGTCTTGTTCAACGCCACGATCAGCGGGCCGGTTACGTACTGCACGCGCTCCAGCACCATCTGGTCTTCGTCGGTCCACTTGGTGCGGTCAACAACGAAGATCACCACATCGACGTCTTTCAACGCAGCCGAAGCGGTTTTGTTCATGTAGCGGTTCAGGGCCTTTTCGCCGCCCTTGTGCATGCCCGGGGTATCCACGTAGACCGCTTGCACGTTGCCTTCGGTCTTGATGCCCAGCATGTTGTGGCGGGTGGTCTGAGGCTTGCGCGAGGTGATCGCCAGCTTTTGACCCAGGATATGGTTCAGCAGTGTGGATTTACCCACGTTTGGACGACCAACAATGGCAACGTAGCCACAGCGAGTTGCGGTTGAATCAGTCATGACCATTCTCCACGCCAAGGGCAATCAGTGCTGCGGCGGCCGCTACCTGTTCGGCAATACGACGGCTCACGCCCTGTCCCCGGCTTTTTTCATTCAATAAGGCAATCTCGCACTCGACAAAGAAGGTGCGGCAATGCGGTTCGCCCTGGATATCCACCACTTCGTAACGTGGCAGGTCGCAGGCACGCGACTGCAAGAACTCTTGCAGTCGGGTCTTTGGATCTTTGTTGGTGTCGACCAGGGTCAGCGTCTCGAACTCGCTGGCCAGCCAGGCCAGTACGCGGTCGCGAGCGACATCCATGCCGGCGTCCAGGTAAATGGCGCCGATCAGCGCCTCAAGGGCATCGGCCAGGATCGATTCACGGCGAAATCCGCCGCTTTTCAGTTCACCGGAACCCAGGCGCAGGTACTCGCCCAGCTCAAAGCCGCGGGCCAGTACTGCCAGGGTCTCACCCTTTACCAGCCGCGCACGCAAGCGTGACAACTGGCCTTCACGCGCCAGCGGGAAACGGTCAAACAAGGCTTCGCCGGCAACAAAATTGAGAATGGCATCCCCCAGGAACTCAAGACGCTCGTTATTGCGCCCCGCGAAACTGCGGTGTGTCAGGGCCAGAACCATCAGTTCCTGGTCTTTGAAGGTGTAGCCGAGCTGACGCTCTAAACGTTCTAAAGAAAAACTCACGATTTACCCACGCTGAGTTCGTGGCCGAATGTCACCACCGGACCGATATTAGGGATCAGTGATGCTCGTTTATCGCATAGCAAATGGACAGGGAACAGGCTGTTCGCCGCCGTCACACTTAACGCTTTGTTCAAATCCACATCCTGAATACTCAGGCGCGCGACTTGTTTCGCACACCTGAAAAGCAATCGGCGCTGTTATAAACAGCGCCGTTCTGGCTACTTGATCAGACCAACCCGCGAGAAGTTCGGCAGGTTGCTCGCCTTGGGTTCCGGCCAGCTCATCCAAACAGCGAAGGCCTTGCCGACAATATTCTTGTCGGGAACCATGCCCAGCTCGTCTTTGGGAATGTTCGGATCATCCCAGTAACGGCTGTCGTTCGAATTGTCACGGTTGTCACCCATCATGAAGTAATGCCCGGCCGGAACCGTCCACTCCTTGTCAGGCGGCGCACGATAGCGGCTCATTTCCTTGCGGATCATGTGCTCGACTTCGCCCAGCTTCTCTTTGTACAACTCGGCACTGCCCAGGGTTCCAGGCTCGGCCTTGACCAGTTGCTCGGCAACCAGTTGGTCGTTGACATAAAGATGCTTGTCGCTGGTATAGCGGATCTTGTCGCCCGGCAGGCCAACTACACGCTTGATGTAGTTGACTGTCGGATCGCTTGGGTAGCGAAACACCATCACATCGCCCCGCTTCGGATCACCCACTTCGATGATTTTCGTGTCGAGTACCGGCAAGCGGATCCCGTACGAAAACTTGTTCACCAAAATGAAATCGCCCACATCCAGGGTCGGTTTCATCGAGCCGGACGGAATCTGGAACGGCTCAACCAGAAACGAACGCAACACCAGCACGATAAACAACACGGGAAAGAACGACTTGCCGTATTCAACCAGCAGCGGCTCCTTGTTGAGCTTTTCGACTACCTGCATATCAACCGGCGTAACGCTGGCTTGATAGTTGGCAATGGCCTTGCGCCGGCGCGGAGCCAGGAAGACCAAATCGAGCAGCGCCAGCAAACCGCACACGGCAACAGCAATGACCAGCAACAGCGGGAAATTTAGTGACATAGGACCTAGCTATCCAAACGGAGCACTGCAAGGAAGGCTTCTTGTGGAATTTCCACGTTGCCCACTTGCTTCATGCGTTTTTTACCGGCCTTTTGCTTTTCCAACAGCTTGCGCTTACGGCTAACGTCACCACCGTAGCATTTGGCCAGTACGTTCTTTCTGAGTGCCTTGACGGAGGTCCGTGCAATGATCTGCCCGCCAATGGCGGCCTGGATCGCGACGTCGAACATCTGGCGCGGAATCAGTTCTTTCATCTTCTCGGTCAACTGGCGACCTTTGTAGTGCGCGTTTTCCTTGTGCACGATCAGGGCCAGCGCATCTACCTTGTCACCGTTGATCAGTACATCGAGCTTGACCAGATTAGCTGACTGGTAACGATCGAAGTGGTAATCAAGCGAAGCATAGCCGCGACTGGTGGATTTGAGACGGTCGAAGAAGTCCAGAACCACTTCGTTCATCGGCAAATCGTAGGTCACTTGTACCTGGGTACCCAGGAACAACATGTCGTGCTGCACGCCACGTTTTTCAATGCACAGGGTAATGACGTTACCCAGGTGCTCCTGAGGCACAAGAATGTTGGCACGCACGATTGGCTCGCGCATGTCTTCAATCATTGAAAGATCTGGCAGCTTGGACGGGTTATCGACGTAAATCGTTTCACCGGTCTTGAGCAGCAGTTCGAAAATTACGGTTGGCGCAGTGGTGATCAGGTCCAGGTTGTACTCGCGCTCCAGGCGCTCCTGAATGATCTCCATGTGCAGCATGCCCAGGAAGCCGCAACGGAAGCCGAAGCCCAGTGCGTCAGAGCTTTCTGGCGTGTATTGCAGCGAAGAGTCGTTCAGCGTCAGTTTTTGCAACGCATCACGGAAGTCTTCGAAGTCATCGGAGCTAACCGGGAACAGGCCCGCGTATACCTGAGGCTGAATACGCTTGAAACCGGGCAGTACATCAACATCCGGAGTCGTGCTCAAGGTCAGGGTATCGCCCACTGGCGCACCGTGAATGTCCTTGATACCGGCGATGATGAAACCTACTTCACCGGCTTTCAGGTCTGCAGTGGCGGTGTGTTTCGGGTTGAATACACCAACGCTGTCCACCAGGTGGATCTTGCCGGTGGATTTGACCAGAATCTTGTCGCCCTTTTTCACGCGGCCGTGGCGCACGCGAACCAGGGACACAACGCCCAGGTAGTTGTCGAACCAGGAGTCGATGATCAACGCTTGCAGCGGATCTTCGATATTGCCGGTCGGCGCAGGAATGGTGTGTACCAGGCGCTCAAGCACCTCGTCCACGCCCAGGCCGGTCTTGGCACTGCAGGTCACGGCATCAGTGGCGTCGATGCCAATGATTTTTTCGATTTCTTCCTTAACGCGATCAGGATCGGCCTGTGGCAGGTCGATCTTGTTCAGCACCGGCATGACTTCCAGGCCCTGCTCAATCGCGGTGTAGCAGTTGGCTACGGACTGGGCTTCTACACCCTGCCCCGCATCGACCACCAGCAACGCACCTTCACAGGCCGCCAGGGAACGGCTAACTTCGTAGGTGAAGTCAACGTGGCCCGGGGTATCAATGAAGTTCAACTGGTAGGTATTACCGTCTTTGGCCGTGTAATACAAGGTGACGCTGTGGGCCTTGATGGTGATCCCGCGCTCACGCTCGAGGTCCATGGAGTCCAGTACCTGGGCCTCCATTTCGCGGGCAGTCAGGCCACCGCACATCTGGATGAAACGATCGGCCAGCGTCGACTTGCCATGGTCAATGTGGGCGATGATGGAGAAATTGCGGATATGACTCAGATCACTCACGGGTCAACACTCAAAAAAGTCGCAGGCAGACTGCCCGCCGAAAAATAGCCGGGAATTGTACCTGAACATCGCGCCAAGCGTCACGTTCACAGGCCAATGGGCACCTACAAAAAAGCCCCTATCGCGAGATAGAGGCTCTTGATTGGCTCAATGAGCGCTACTCAACCCGCCCGACGTAACAGCCAGATACCGGCCACGGCACAAATGGAAGCCGGCAGCAGCACCGCAAACAGCGGCGAGAAGCCGAACACCAGGCTCAAAGGCCCCAGCAGGTCCTGGGCGATCTTGAAGGTAAACCCTACCAGCACCCCGGTAAAAACCCGCTGCCCCAGCGTAACAGAGCGCAACGGGCCGAAGATGAAAGATATGGCCATCAATACCAGCGCGGCAGTCACCAGCGGCTGCAACACCTTGACCCAAAAAGCCAGCCAGTAACGGCCGTTGTTCAGGCCCTGATCCTTGAGGTAGTGGATATAGTTCCACAACCCGGAAATCGACAGCGATTCGGGCGCCATGACCACGGTATTGAGCAGTTGCGGGCTCAACGACACGTCCCATTTTTCTTCAGGCGCCTTGACTACCTCAGTGCTGTCGCCATGAAAAAGAGTGGTGCTCACATCACTCAACTGCCAGTCGCCCTGGTGGTACTGGGCCTTTTTGGCAAAGCTTGCCGACTGCATCTGATGGTCTTTGTCGAAGCGATAACGGGTCACACCGTAAAGCAGGCCATCGGGCTGAACGGCGTTGATATGGATAAACTCATCACCCTGGCGGTGCCACAAGCCATGCTTGGAGCTTTGCGAGTCGCCACCGCCCTGGGCCAGCGCGCGGTTGGCCTGGGCAATGTTTTCCGTGGCAGGCACTACATATTCGCCAATCAGCACCCCTGCAACCATCAGCACCAGCATCGGCTTCATCACGGCCCAGACGATGCGCCCAAGGGACACACCTGCGGCACGCATGATGGTCAGCTCACTGTTGCTGGCCAGGCCGCCCAAACCGATCAGGCAGCCAATCAACGCTGCCATCGGCAACATTTCATACAGGCGTCGGGGCGCAGTCAGCATGACAAAACTGAACACATCCAGAACGGTGTAGGTGCTGCTGAGACTGCGCATCTCGTCGATCACGGCAAACAGCAGGGCCAGCCCGAGGATGATCCCCAACACGGCCAGAATCGCCAACAACACACTGCTACCAATGTAGCGGTCGAGCTTAACCACGGGCCATCTCCTCGGCACTACGGCGACTTGCCAGTTTCAAGCGCAGCGGCTCCCAGTACATCAACCCCAGGCCAATGATCAGGAACAGCCCATGCACCCACCACAGGCCCAGCGCCATCGGGGTCTTGCCATCCTGAAGAAGCCCCTTGCCCCAGGTCAGCATGCTCAGGTAGCTCATATAAAGAAGAATCGCCGGCAACAACTTGAGGAAGCGCCCCTGACGCGGATTGACCCGCGACAACGGCACTGCGATCAAGGTCACGATAAAGACCAGCACGGGGAAGGCAATCCGCCAATGCAGCTCGGCAACCACACGAGGATCCGTGCTGCCGAGAAGGCTAGCGGTAGGGATCGCATCGCGGTCTGTCACTTCATTGCTGACTTCCGGCTTGGGCAGCAGCACACCATAGGTGTCGTACTTGATTGCCCGATAATCGGCCTGCCCAGGATTGCCGTCATAGCGATAGCCATTGTTCAGCACCAGCCAGCGACTGCCGTCAGGACGCACTTCCTGATGACCCTTCTCGGCCAGCAGCACGGAAATACTGCGATCCTTGGCCTCTTCTCCGAGTTTCTTCTGCGAAATGAATACGCCGGACAAGAGGCTGCGGTCATTGCTCAATTCTTCGGTGTAGGTCACCCGTGTACCGTCACTCAGCGACTGGAAGCGCCCGGCCTCCAGGGTGTCGAATTCGGTCAGGGCATCCTGCTTGTTGAGCAGCAGCTGAAATTCATTGTTGCCCTGCGGGGCCAGGCTCAGACTGAGCCAGGCCACGATCAGCGCGACCAGCGCAGCCGGTGCCATGGTCATGGCCAGCAACCGCTGACGACTCATGCCGGTGGCCGACAGCACGGTCATTTCGCTCTCAAGGTACAAGCGACCATAAGAGAGAAGAATGCCCAGGAACAGCCCCAGAGGCAGGATCAGCTGCATGAAGCCCGGCAGGCGAAAGCCCATGATCAGGAACAACGAACCCGGGTCCAGGGCGCCCGAGGCGGCCTGGGCCAGATATTTGATGAAGCGACCGCTCATGATGATGACCAGCAGCACAGCACTGACAGCGCTCAATGTAAGCAGGACTTCGCGGGACAGATAACGGAAGACGATCAAACCAGACACTCCAGGGTCGTCAGGCTAAGGCGGCCAAACAAACAGCATAACGAGTCGGCACATACCTCATCATAGATGAGATGGGCCGTCTAAAAAGATGGCGCATTATCCTGTGAATGCCCTCCCCTGTCACTGCACAGTCTTGAAAGTGGCAACTTGGCCCTAAACCGGGGTTGTCAGGCTCCTCCGACGGGGTTCAAACTGCCCGCCTTGACGCCAGCCTTGATCACAGGTGAAGCGCTTCTTCTATATAAGCAAACAAACAGAACTGTTTGTGCGCATGTTGACCATTTGACTCAGGGACCCGGACATGGAACTGGTTGTAAAAAGCGTTAGCCCAGAAACGTTGAAAACGGCCACTCTGGTGGTCGCCATCGGCGAAGGCCGCAAGCTCGGCCCAACCGCCAAAGCCCTCGACGAACTCACCGGTGGCGCCATCAGCGCAGTCCTCAAGCGCGGCGACCTGGCCGGCAAAACCGGTCAAAGCCTGCTGTTGCACAGCTTGCCCAACCTCAAAGCCGAGCGCGTGCTGCTGCTGGGTACCGGCAAGGATGAAGAACTGGGCGATCGCCCGTTCCGCAAAATCATCAGCGGCGCACTGGGTGTACTCAAAGGCCTGGGCGGTAGCGATGCGGTGTTCGCACTGGACGAATTGGTGGTCAAGGGCCGCGACAGCTACAGCAAGACCCGCTTGCTGGCCGAAACCCTCGTAGACGGCGAATACACCTTCGACCGTTTCAAAAGCCAGAAGGCCGAACCCCGCGCCCTGAAAAAAATCACCCTGCTGACCATCAAGGCCGCGCAGGCTGAAGTGCAGCGCGCCGTGACCCACGCCCAGGCAATTGCCGCCGGCATGGCGTTCACCCGCGACCTGGGCAACCTGCCGCCGAACATCTGCCACCCGAGCTTCCTTGCCGAGCAGGCCAAGGACCTGGGCAAAGAGTTCAAAGGCCTGAAAGTCGAAATCCTTGACGAGAAAAAGATCAAGGATCTGGGCATGGGCGCGTTCTACGCTGTAGGCCAGGGCAGCGACCAGCCGCCTCGTCTGATCGTGATGAACTACGCCGGTGGCAAAAAATCCGAAAAACCGTACGTACTGGTAGGTAAAGGCATCACCTTCGACACCGGCGGCATCAGCCTCAAGCCGGGCGCCGGCATGGATGAAATGAAGTACGACATGAGTGGTGCTGCCAGCGTGTTCGGCACCCTGCGCGCCGTACTCGAGCTGAAACTGCCGATCAACCTGGTGTGCATTCTGGCCTGTGCTGAAAACATGCCTAGCGGCGGCGCGGCACGCCCGGGCGACATCGTGACGACCATGAGCGGGCAGACGGTCGAAATCCTCAACACCGACGCCGAAGGCCGTCTGGTGCTGTGTGACGCCCTGACCTACGCCGAGCGCTTCAAGCCACAGGCCGTGATCGACATCGCCACCCTGACCGGCGCCTGCATGGTTGCATTGGGCGCTCACACCTCGGGCCTGATGGGCAACAACGACGACCTGATCAACCAGTTGCTGGAAGCCGGCAAGCAAGCCGACGACCGTGCATGGCAACTGCCGCTGTTCGACGAGTACCAGGAACAACTGGACAGCCCGTTCGCCGACATGGCCAACATTGGCGGGCCTAAAGGCGGCGCCATCACTGCTGGCTGCTTCCTGTCGCGTTTTGCCAAGGCCTATAACTGGGCGCACCTGGACATCGCCGGCACGGCATGGGTCAGCGGCGGCAAGGACAAGGGCGCAAGTGGCCGCCCAGTGCCCCTGCTGACCCAGTACCTGCTGGATCGCGCCAACGCTTGAAGCTGACAATCGAAGACTGCGCCGCTTGAGGGCGGCGCAGTCCCGATTCAGGAACCGCAATGACCCCCGAAGCAAACCAAGAACTCACCAAGATCGACTTTTATATCCTGCCCAGCGCCGAACCCTCTGCGCGGCTGGACTTTGCCTGCAAACTCACCGAGAAGGCCTGGCGCCTGGGCCATCGCGTGTATCTGCATTGCTCTGACAGTGCCCAGCGCCAGGACCTGGATGAACGCCTGTGGCGCTTCAAGGGCGAAAGCTTCGTGCCCCACAGCAACACTGAAGACCAACCCGATGGCGTCGTGGTCATGGGCTGTACGGATGCACCCGCAAGCCACCAAGACTTACTGATCAACCTGGACCTCAAAGTCCCCGACTTTTTCAAGCGCTTCGCCCGCGTGGCCGAAGTGGTGGTCGAAGACCCCGCCGTGCGACAGGCTGCACGGGAGAGTTTCCGTTTCTACCGAGAACAGGGCTATCCTCTGCAGGACCACAAGTTACAACGACTCTGAGCACACGATGGACACCTTCAATTCGCCGCAAAAAGCTGCACACCTGCTTGATGATCTTGAGTCCATTCGCAAGCTGCTCGGCGATGAGGGGCTGCAACCGCCGCTGCTGACAGAGATGGTAGGTCGGCCCGACGAACAGATCCCGTTGCTCGACGAAGTTATCAGCGATGAACCAGAGCCGGAGCCGGTGCCCACGCAAATACCGCTGGTCGGCATCACCCCGGCGCCCGCGACGGAGAAAGCCCCTGACGCACTGCTTGCGCACCTGGACCGAGAGCTGCGCACTGCTGCCCAGGCCATCATGCAGGACGTGATCAACGACTTCGCCCCGCACATCGAAACCGAGATCAAGCGCCGCCTTGATGCCCACATGGAGCGTCTGCTCGCCCAACATCAAAGCTGACCCTGTGGGAGCGGGCTTGCTCGCGATTGCAGCACCTTAATGAAGCCGATGCACCGGGTTGCCCGTATCGCGAGCAAGCCCGCTCCCACAACAGCAATAGGTTCCCCGCGCAGTCCCACCCCGCTATACTTGCCGGCTTTCCTGAATTAATGCCAATAGGGTCCCGCCGCGCATGGATAAGACCTACCAGCCGCACGCCATTGAAACTTCCTGGTACAAAACCTGGGAAGAAGAGAATTATTTTGCCCCGCAAGGCGCGGGCGACCCGTACACCATCATGATTCCGCCGCCGAACGTCACCGGCAGCCTGCACATGGGGCACGGCTTCAACAACGCGATCATGGATGCCCTGATCCGTTTCCGTCGCATGCAGGGCCGCAACACCCTGTGGCAGCCGGGTACCGACCACGCCGGTATCGCCACCCAGATGCTGGTCGAGCGTCAGATCGAAGCACAAGGCCTGAACCGCCACGATTTGGGTCGTGAAAAATTCCTCGACAAGATCTGGGAATGGAAAGATCAGTCCGGCGGCAACATCAGCCGTCAGATCCGTCGCCTGGGTTCGTCCGTAGACTGGAGCCGCGAGCGCTTCACCATGGATGACGGCCTGTCTGAAGCCGTGAAGGAAGCCTTCGTGCGCCTCCACGAAGACGGCCTGATCTATCGTGGCAAGCGCCTGGTCAACTGGGACACCAAGCTGCACACGGCCATCTCCGACCTTGAAGTGGAAAACCACGACGAGAAAGGTTTCCTGTGGAACCTGCGCTACCCGCTGGCTGACGGCGCCAAGACCGCCGAAGGCCTGGACTACCTGGTGGTTGCTACCACCCGTCCGGAAACCATGCTGGGCGACGCAGCTGTTGCGGTAAACCCGGAAGACGAGCGCTACAAGGCCCTGATCGGCAAGTTTGTCGAGCTGCCGCTGGTTGGCCGCCGCATTCCGATCATCGCGGACGATTATTGCGATCCTGAATTCGGTACCGGTTGTGTGAAAATCACCCCGGCCCACGATTTCAACGACTACGAAGTCGGCAAGCGTCACAACCTGCCGCTGCTCAACATCTTCGATAAAAACGCCGCCGTGCTGCCTGCTGCCCAGGTGTTCAACCTCGATGGCACGCTGAACGAGTCCATCGACGGTACCCTGCCGGCCAAGTATGCAGGCCTGGACCGCTTCGAAGCGCGCAAGCAAATTGTCGCTGATTTCGACGAAGCCGGCCTGTTGGTCAGCGTCGATGATCACGCCCTGAAAGTGCCGAAAGGCGACCGTTCGGGCACCGTGATCGAACCGTGGCTGACTGACCAGTGGTACGTGTCGACCAAGCCTCTGGCAGAGCCTGCCATTGCTGCCGTGGAAGACGGGCGCATCGCGTTCGTGCCTAAACAGTACGAAAACATGTACTTCTCGTGGATGCGCGACATCCAGGACTGGTGCATCAGCCGTCAGCTGTGGTGGGGCCACCGCATTCCGGCCTGGTACGACGAGTCGGGCAAAGTCTATGTAGGCCGCGACGAGGCCGAAGTACGCGCCAAGAACAACCTGGGCCCGGACGTTGCCTTGCAACAGGACAACGACGTGCTCGACACCTGGTTCAGTTCGGGTCTGTGGACGTTCTCCACCCTCGGTTGGCCGGAAAAAACCGAAGCACTGAAAACCTTCCACTCCACTGACGTGCTGGTTACCGGTTTCGACATCATTTTCTTCTGGGTTGCCCGGATGATCATGCTCACCATGCATTTGGTGAAAAACGAAGACGGCACCCCGCAAGTTCCGTTCAAGACCGTGTATGTCCACGGCCTGGTCCGTGACGGTCAAGGCCAGAAGATGTCTAAGTCCAAGGGCAACGTCCTGGACCCGCTGGACATCATCGACGGCATCGAGCTCGAAGACCTGGTGGCCAAACGCACCACCGGCCTGATGCAGCCAAAACTGCTGAAGAAAATCGAGAAGCAGACCCGCGACGAATTCGCCGACGGCATCGCCAGCTACGGTACCGACGCCCTGCGCTTCACGTTCTGCTCGCTGGCGTCCACCGGCCGTGACATCAAGTTCGACATGGGCCGCGTCGAAGGCTATCGCAACTTCTGCAACAAGATCTGGAACGCCGCACGCTACGTGCTGGACAAGGGCGAAGACTGCGGCCAGAACGGCGAAGCCTACGAACTGTCGCTGGCTGACCGCTGGATCATCTCGCAGCTGCAGCGCACCGAAGCAGAAGTGACCCGTCACCTCGACCAGTTCCGTTTCGACCTCGCGGCGCAAGCGCTGTACGAGTTCATCTGGAACCAGTACTGCGACTGGTACCTGGAACTGTCCAAGCCTGTGCTGTGGGACGAAAACGCCCCGGTAGAACGTCAGCGCGGCACTCGCCGTACGCTGGTTCGGGTGCTGGAAGTGGCGTTGCGCCTGGCGCATCCGTTCATGCCATTCATCACCGAAGAAATCTGGCAGCGCATCGCTCCGCTGGCCGGTGCTGAAGGCAAGACCATCATGCTGCAACCGTGGCCGGTACCGAACGAAGCGCGCATCGACCAGGCCGCCGAAGACGATATCGAATGGCTCAAGGGCCTGATGCTGGGTATTCGCAACATCCGTGGCGAAATGAACATCGGCCCGGGCAAGCCTTTGCAGATCTACCTGAAAAACGTCAGCAGCGAAGATCAACGCCGTCTGGCCGAGAACGATGCCTTGCTCAAAAAGCTGGCTAAACTCGAAGCGATCACCGTGCTGCAAGAGGGCGCCGAAGCACCGCTGTCGGCTACCGCACTGGTAGGCGAGATGGAAGTGCTGGTGCCCATGGCCGGCCTGATCGACAAAGATGCAGAGTTGGCGCGTCTGGACAAGGAAATCCAGCGTCTGAACGGCGAAGTGGCCCGCGTAGGTGGAAAACTCTCTAACGCCGCGTTCGTTGACAAAGCTCCGGCCGAAGTCATCGAAAAAGAACGAACCAAGTTAGCCGAAGCCGAACAAGCCTTGAGCAAATTGGCCGAACAGCACGCGCGGATTTCCAGCCTGTAATAAAGCTGCGCACCTGATCGCGGGCAAGCCCTTAGCTCTGAAAGGAACTAAGGGCTTGCCCGCGATTGCTTTTGTGGAATGAATTGAACATGACAACCCCACGCACTTCCAAAGCCACACGCCACAAGCCCAAGGCTGTCAGCGACGCCAAGCCGGCTGAGCCACGGGTCAAGCCAAGCCTGCACCCACGTAACCGCCATCAGGGCCGCTACGACTTCCCGCAGCTGATTTCGGTCTGCCCTGAGCTGGCAGAGTTCGTGATCATCAACCCGTACGGCAAAGAAAGCATCGACTTCGCCAACCCGGATGCCGTGCGCGTATTCAACCGTGCGCTGCTCAAGGCGTTCTACGGTATCGCCCACTGGGACATTCCGGCTGACTACCTGTGCCCGCCTGTGCCCGGTCGCGCTGACTACGTGCACTTTCTGGCCGACCTGCTGGCCACCATGAACGATGGCGTCATCCCGCGTGGCCCGAGCGTGCGCGTGCTGGACATCGGTATGGGCGCAAACTGCGTTTACCCGCTGATTGGTCACAGCGAATACCGCTGGCAGTTCCTGGGCACCGAAGTTGACCCTACAGCCGTTAAAGCGGCCAAGGCGATCGTGCAGTCCAACGGCCTGAACAAAGCCATCAGCCTGCGCCTGCAACCCGATCAGAAGAAGATCTTGCTGGACGTCCTGGACAGCGCCGAGCGTTTTGACCTGAGCATGTGCAACCCGCCGTTTCATGCGTCCATCGATGAAGCAACGCGCGGCAGCGAGCGTAAATGGCGGGCACTGGGCAAAGCTGATCCCAAGCGCAAACTGCCTGTTCTGAACTTTGGCGGTCAAGCGGCCGAATTGTGGTGTGAAGGGGGCGAGCAGCGCTTTGTGACCCAACTGATTCGCGAAAGCGTGCAAGTGGGCCGTCAGGTGCTGTGGTTCAGCGTACTGGTGTCCAAGGCGTCCAACTTGCCGGCGATTCAGACGGCACTGAAAAAAGCTGGCGTGCGCGAAAGCCAGGTGGTCGACATGTCTCAGGGCAACAAGCAAAGCCGCTTTGTCGCCTGGACATTCCATGACAAAGAACAGCAACAGCTGTGGCGCGAGAAGAACTGGAAGTAATCTTGTAAATATGCAAAACCTCGTAGCAGCTGCCGAGCTGCGCGAGGCTGCGTTCGGCAGCTGCTACAAGATTTGCAGGCATAAAAAAGCCGCGCTTCGGAGTAATCCGAAGCGCGGCTTTTTTACAGCAGTCTTACTTGTTAACAGCGTCAGTCAGGCCTTTGGCCACAACGAGCTTGATAACTTTTTTGGCTGCGATTTCGATGGCTGCGCCAGTCGAAGGGTTACGGCCAGTACGGGCAGGACGCTCGGTCACTTTCAGTTTGCCAATACCTGGCAGAGTGATTTCGCCGCCATTTTCCAATTGATCAGCAACGATCTGGGCCAGTTGGTCCAGAGCGTTACGCGCGGTAGTTTTCGGCGCGTCGATAGCTTCAGCGATATCAGCGATCAGTTGGTCTTTAGTAATAGCCATTGAGATGTTCCTTCCCTATCAAATTCATTTGGTTTGCAGAGTGCAATGTCAGCCATCGAGCCAGATCTCAAGGGTCTGGCACACCCGCCAGCTTTCACGACGAATCGCGGATGTAGATAGCTAAAACGGGGTTTGGTTCGACCTGACACATGCTGAATGCACGCTTTACGCCGTTTCCGAGCGCAAGACCGGGCAAAACTAGCACAGAGACAGTTAAATATCCGCCTCTACCTGGGCTTTTGGTCAGCTTTATGGCCTTAAAACGGTAAAAAAACCGTCCAGGGCGCCCTCAAGCCCCCCAAACCCCGACCCGAGGCTCAGGTGCGGTACACTTGGCGCCTTTGCGGGGTGTGCACCCTGCCCTCTCATTACACACCGAGAAGCCCATGCCGATCCGTCATTGCATCGTCCACTTGATTGACAAAAAACCCGACGGTACGCCCGCAGTTCTCCACGCCCGTGACTCTGAACTGGCCGGGTCTCAAGCCATCGAGAACATGCTCGCTGACCTCAACGAAAGCTATAACGCCAAGCAAGGTAAAGCCTGGGGGTTTTTCCATGCCGAGTCCGGCGCGCATCCGTTCAGCGGCTGGCTCAAGGAATACCTCGATGGCGGTAAAGACTTCACGGCGTTCAGCCGCGTCGCCGTCGAGCATCTGCAAAAACTGATGGAAGAGTCCAACCTTTCCGTTGGCGGCCACGTGCTGTTCGCCCATTACCAGCAAGGCATGACCGACTACCTGGCCATCGCCCTGCTGCACCACAGCGACGGCGTTGCCGTGACCTCGGAGCTGGACGTGACGCCTTCGCGCCATCTGGACCTTGGCCAGCTGCACCTGGCCGCACGGATCAACATTTCCGAGTGGCAGAACAACAAGCAGTCCAAGCAATACATTTCGTTTATCAAAGGTAAAAACGGCAAGAAGGTTTCGGAGTACTTCCGCGACTTTATCGGCTGCCAGGAAGGTGTCGATGGCCCGGGCGAAACCCGTACCCTGCTCAAGGCCTTCAGTGACTTCGTAGAAAGCGAAGACTTGCCGGAAGAGTCCGCCCGGGAAAAAACCAAGACCCTGGTCGATTACGCCAGCAGTCAGGCAAAAATCGGCGAACCAATGGGCCTGGAAGAGTTGTCCGAGTTGATCGACGAAGAACGCCCCAAGGCTTTCTACGATCATATCCGTAACAAGGATTACGGCCTGTCCCCCGAAATTCCTGCTGACAAGCGCACCCTGAACCAGTTCCGTCGCTTCACCGGGCGCGCTGAGGGGCTCTCTATCAGCTTTGAGGCACACCTGTTGGGTTCCAAGGTCGAGTTCGACGAAGAAGCCGGTACGCTGGTGATCAAGGGCTTGCCGACCCAACTGCTCGATCAGCTCAAGCGCAGCAAGTAATGCTCAACGGTATCTTGAAGAAAGTCCTGTTTGTTCTGGTGGTAGTGGTCATCTTTCAGAACTGGGGCAAGATCGAGCGCGTGCTCAACCCTTCGGGTGTCGTCAGTGAGCAAACCCGGGCCAGCGCCCGGGTGGTGTTGTACTCCACCGAGTGGTGCGGCTACTGCAAGGCCACTCGGCGGTTCCTGGATGAGAAAGGCATACCGTTCAAGGAATTCGATATCGACAAGGATGCCAGTGCCCGCCAGGCTTACGAGGCGCTGGGCGGGCGCGGCATTCCGATACTGGATGTAAACGGCACGCTGATTCGCGACTTCAAGCCCGATGCGATATTGGCGGCACTGAAATAAGCCGGGAACAACTGTTCAATTTCTGTGGGAGCGGGCTTGCTCGCGATGCAGGCGCTGCGGTCAGCCAGACAAACCGCAGAGATACCATCGCGGGCAAGCCCGCTCCCACAGGAAAATCACTCCAGCTTCTGACTTTGCACCAGACACTCCTTGGCACTCTTCCTGAGCTTCTTGATCAATCGCTCCTGGCGCAATGCCTCACCCTTGTCCGGCCAGGATTCGACATACACCAGCGCCACTGCCGGGCTTGAAGCGAAAAAACGCGCGCCCTTGCCCGTTTGATGCTTGGCAAAACGGCGCACCGGGTCATCGCTGATACCGCAATACAAAGAGCCATTAGCGGCCCGCACAAGGTACACAAACCAGGGTTTCTCGACCACTTTCAGCGGCTGCCCTGAAAGGCCTTGAGCCCTTTTTGCGCCTGCGCCCGAATGGCGTTTTGTACCAGCGGTGTCCACCCCAGCAACAGGCCCTTGGTGCCCAGTGCCTGACGCGACCAGCGCCACAGATCGAAATGGTCGTGATGCTCGCAAATCTTGCCATCACGAAACACAAACCGTGCCTGGATATCATTGACCACCGTGGCGCCGGTCTGGCCAAACACATAGGTCGCCACCCAGTGCGCGCTGCCATGCTGGCCGTCAGCCTGAACCTGATCGAAGGTGAGGCTGAAATCCTTGGCCCGCAAGGTCAGCATGCGCCACATGTCAGCGGCGTTGTGGCCACGCAGCTCGCCAAACACAGGGTCGCTGAACACCACGTCAGTGGTGTAACAGTCAGCCATTGCCTCGGCATCAAGCCGCTGGAAGGCCTGGTAGAAACGAGTGATCAATGCTTGGTGGTCTTGGCTCATGGCAGGGTCCGTACAGGTCTGGAATCAGAGCACGATAATCTGCCATGAACAGAAACACTATGGGCCTCAGACTTTCTCGCTTTGTACATTCACATACAGTGAACGGCCGGCGCCAAGCCCGGCGACGATGGCCCCCAGACCGATGACTGCAAATATCCAGCCCACGGCACTCCAGCCACCCGTCACTTCATGCACCACGCCCACCGCCAGCGGCCCCATCGATGCCACGGTGTAACCAATGCCCTGGGCCATGCCCGACAGATTGGCGGCGACATGGGCATCGCGCGAGCGCAGCACGATCATGGTCAAGGCCAGGCTGAATGTACCGCCCTGCCCCAGGCCCAGCACAATCGCCCAGCCCCACAAGCCATCGATAGGCGCATAAAGGCAACCAAACAGCCCGGCCAGGGTCATGCCCATAACCAGCACGATTGCCAGCCGCTGGTCTTTACCCCGCGTGGCCAGCCACGGTGCCGTCAGCGCCGTGATCAATTGCACGATAACCGAGCCGGACATCACCAGCCCCGCCTGGGTAGGCGTCAGGCCGCGACCAATCAGGATTGACGGCAACCAGCCAAAAACAATGTAGGACAACGAGGATTGCAGCCCCATATAGAGCGTCACTTGCCAGGCCAACGGGTCACGCAACAAGCCACGCACGCGGTAGGCAACGTTGTGCGTGCCCTGACGCTTGCCTACCTGTGGCAGCCAGAAAACAACCGCAAGCAATGCGGGCAAGGCCCAGAAGCCAAGCCCCATTGCCCAGCTCTGCCCCAGTGACTCGCTAAGGGGCACCGTGGCCCCCGCCGCCAGTGCCGCACCCAGGCACAGGGCCATGGTGTAAACACCGGTCATGGTTCCGGCATGCCCGGCGAAATCACGCTTGATGATGCCCGGCAACAACACACCGATGACGCCGATACTGGCCCCCGCCAGAATGCTCCCGGCAAACAGCCCCACTTCGCCCAGGCAACTGCGCAGAACGATCCCGCCGCCCAGCGTCAGCAAAATCCCCAGCACTACCCGCTCGGTACCAAATCGCCGCGCCAGGATTGGCGCCAGGGGCGCGAACAGCCCCAGGCACAGCACGGGCAACGTGGTCAACAGGCCAGCCTGCGCCGCAGACAAGCCCAGTCTGTCAGACACCTCACCCAGTAACGGCGCCATGCTCGACAGCGCGGGGCGCAGGTTCAAGGCCACCAGCACCAGCCCCAGGAGCAATAACCACGGACGCAAGACAACAGGCGCAGTGTGCTGAACCTGCTCGTCGTCAATTTCAGCGTCGATCAGCAATTCTTCCAGTTCATCGAGATGACGAACGGGCTCGACGCTGGCATTGGAAATTGACGAAGGGTGGCTCATGGCGTGCTCCGGCTCAAGGTTCATTGATCAACGTCCGGCACAGCGCCATGGCCCGTTGCGGGTTTTGTTGTTCTACGGCTTCCAGTAAATCAACGTGCAGGTCGAACACCACTTGACGACGCGGATGGACGTCCATGGTCTTGCGCAAATGATTGGTCAAGACGCTTGAGGTAAAGCGGTAGAGCTCGCTCAGGGCCGGGTTGTGGGCGGCATCAATCAGTCGTTGGTGAAACACCAGGTCACAGCAAATATAGGTATCGAGTTCACCGTGATAGTGCTGGCCACTGGCGTCCAGCGCCTGATGCAGCAGGCGCAAGTCCTCGTCCGTGCGGCGCAGGGCGGCCAGGCCAGCGGCTTCAACCTCAATGATGTGACGCATCTCCCGGCCCTGCTCCAGAGAGCAGGATGACAGCGCGCGCAGCGTGTCCATCGGGTCGACACGGCTGCGCAAGTAGCTGCCATCGCCCTGGCGAATCTCTATCAGCCCGGCAAATGCCAGCACGCGCATGGCTTCACGCACAGTGTTACGACTGATGTTCAATTGCGTAGCCAGCTCGGGCTCGGTTGGCAAACGCTGACCCACCTCCCAGGTACCGTTGTTTATTCGCGCACGCAGTTGCTCAAGGGCCTGGTCGACCAGCGAGCGTTTGATGATGGGAGAAGCGTCTGTCATTTAATTCGCCTTTTCATCCAATCATAGGATGAATTTTCCGACATGTTACTCAGACACCTCCATACGAGCAATCAAGTACAGATTAAAAGCCCCTTAAAAAACCTTGCTCACTCTTGAACAAAAAACCCTTTAAGGGTACTTTTGATTGCATCGAGGCTGCCTCTTATGGAAAAGAAAACACCTCACTACAACCTCCAGTGCATTCAAGCCGATGTACAACGGCTTGGCGCTGTCGCCTTTACCAAAAGCGCATTGGATGGTGGACGAAGCCTGGGCCTGGTCCTCGCACAAATGCAGAGGGTCATTACCTCGTTGGAGCGCAGTGCGCTGCACAAATCGATGTCGACCCACGCCGACCACAAGGTCTGGCAGGACGTATATCACGCACAGGCCTACGGTTTGGCCATCTCTATCAAGGTGACGTATCGCCCCTGCGGAGGGCCGCCGGTCATCGCTTTCAAGGAGAAAACATCATGAGCAAAAATGACTGCTGCACCTGCGGCGCCGCCAATGCCATGCAAGCGTTCAAGGGCCGCAGCTTCAATGTGAACTTCAAGCAATTGAACCGGGTGGTGCACGGCCTGGACGGGCACGAATGCACCGAGTGCGCCGAGATCGAATTTGATGCACCCAGCGCAGAGCTATATGCCCAGGCTGGCGACGAACTGGTAGAAGATGCCAAACGGGTTATGGCGGAAGAAATGAAGCGTATCCGCCGCAAGCTTCACTTCACCCAAAAAAATGCCGTGCAGTTGCTGTCGGGGGGTGGCCACAATGCGTTCAGTCGTTATGAACGGGCCGAGGTGGAGCCACCAAAACCCTTGTTTGTGTTGATGCGATTGCTCGATCGCCACCCCGAACTGGTCCGCGAATTACAAGCCATCAACGAGTGTGCAGACATCAATGCGCTGCTGGTGCAAAAACAGCAGCAGCGCGAAAACTGACACCTTTGGTTTTGTAGCCGCTGACGAGCGCAGCGAGGCTGCGATCATCAGCGGCTACAAGTCCCGATCAATGCAAAATCTGATTCAGGAACAGTTTGGTCCGGTCATTTTGCGGGTTGTCGAAGAAGTCATTCGGGGCGGCCTCCTCCACGATTTCGCCCTTGTCCATAAAGATCACCCGGTTGGCCACGGTGCGCGCAAAGCCCATTTCGTGGGTTACGCAGAGCATCGTCATGCCGTCTTCCGCCAGGCCGATCATGGTGTCCAGCACCTCTTTGACCATCTCCGGGTCAAGTGCTGAAGTCGGCTCATCGAACAGCATGATTTTCGGTTTCATGCACAGCGCCCGGGCAATTGCCACACGTTGCTGCTGACCACCCGACAACTGCCCCGGGAACTTGTGCGCCTGCTCCGGAATACGCACCCGTTCCAGATAATGCATGGCAATTTCTTCGGCCTGACGCCGGGGCATCTTGCGTACCCACATTGGCGCCAGCGTGCAGTTCTGCAGAATGGTCAGGTGCGGGAACAGGTTGAAGTGCTGGAACACCATGCCCACTTCACGCCGCACCGTCTCGATTTGCTTGATGTCGTTGGTCAGCTCTACACCGTCGACCACGATGCGTCCCTGCTGGTGCTCTTCGAGGCGATTGAGGCAACGGATGGTGGTTGACTTGCCGGAGCCCGAAGGCCCGCACAAGACGATACGCTCGCCCGGCTGGACGTTGAGGTTGATGTCCTTTAGCACATGGAACTGGCCGTACCACTTGTTGACGCCCAGCATCTGAATAATGCCTTCAGAGCTTGCTGGCTTTTTGATTGCTTCACTCATGTCGCACTACTCCTAACGCTTGTGGCCAGTGTCCAGCTTGTGCTCCAGATGCATGGAGTAGCGGGACATACCAAAACAGAAAATCCAGAACACCAGGGCAGCAAACACATAGCCTTCAGTGGCCATACCCAGCCATTTCGGGTCGGCGGCGGCTTGTTTGACGCTATTGAGCAGGTCGAACAGACCGATGATGATCACCAGGCTGGTGTCCTTGAACAGGGCAATAAAGGTGTTGACGATGCCGGGGATCACCAGCTTCAGGGCTTGCGGCAAAATCACCAGGCCCATGCTGCGCCAGTAGCCCAGGCCCATGGCCGCAGCCGCCTCGTACTGACCCTTGGGGATGGCTTGCAGACCGCCGCGCACCACTTCCGCCACATAAGCCGACTGAAACAGGATTACGCCGATCAAGGCCCGCAGTAATTTGTCGAAGTTCATGCCCTCGGGCAGAAACAGCGGCAGCATCACCGAAGACATAAACAGCACGGTAATCAGCGGAACGCCGCGCCAAAACTCGATAAAAGTCACGCACACCACGCGAATGGCCGGCATGTCCGAGCGGCGGCCCAGGGCCAGCAAAATCCCCAGTGGCAAGGCGCCGGCAATACCTACCGTGGCAATCACCAGCGTGAGCATCAGGCCGCCCCACTGGCTGGTAGCCACGTTAGTCAGGCCCAGATAGCCGCCGTGGAGCAAGGTAAACGCCAGGATGGGGTACACCACCAAAAAGCCCAGCCCGTAGATAGCCTTGTGCTTGAAGCGCGAGATAAACAACGGCGCCGCACCCACCACGGCCAGCCATACCGTCAGGTCAACCCGCCAGCGCAGCCCGGTCGGGTAATAGCCATACATAAACTGGCCAAAACGCTGCTGGATAAACACCCAGCAAGCGCCCTCTTTGGTGCAATCAGCTTGCGTGCTGCCTACCCAATTGGCATCGAAAATCGTCCAGCTCAGCAGCGGCGGCACGATCAGCCAGACCAGATAAAAGGCAAACAGGGTCAGCAAGGTGTTGAGCCAGCTGGAAAACAGATTGGCCCGCGCCCAGGCGACAATACCGATGCGGTTGCCAGGCGGCGGCATGTCGGGTTTGAAAACATGAGTCGTCATAGTCCAGTCCTCATCGCTCGATCAGCGCAATGCGCGTGTTGTACCAATTCATCAGCAGCGAAATGCTGATGCTGATGGCCAGGTACACGCTCATGGTGATGGCAATGACTTCAATCGCTTGCCCGGTCTGGTTGAGGACCGTGCCGGCAAACAGTGAAACCATTTCCGGATAACCGATGCCCGCCGCCAGCGACGAGTTTTTCACCAGGTTCAGATATTGGCTGGTCAAAGGCGGGATGATCACCCGCAGCGCTTGCGGGATGATTACCTTGCGCAGCGTCGGCCCCGGGCGCAGCCCCAGCGAGCGGGCGGCTTCGGTCTGACCGTGACTGACGGATTTGATCCCCGACCGTACGATTTCGGCAATAAAGGCCGCGGTGTACACCGTCAACGCAATGGTCAGCGCCAACAGTTCCGGGATCAGCACCCAGCCACCGACAAAGTTGAAGCCCTTGAGCTGTGGCATCTCCCAGTGCACCGGGGTACCGAACAGCAACACGCACAAGCCAGGAATCGCCAGCAGCAAGAACAGCCCGACCCAGAACTTGTGAAATGGCTCGCCGGTGTCTTCAAAGCGCTTGTTGGCCCGACGGACCATCAGCACCACGGCCACGATAGCCAGCACCACACTGGCCACAAACGGCCAGAAGGCATCCGTACCCACCGCGGCCGGCATGTTCAGGCCACGGCTACTCATATAGAAGGTGTTGGCAAAGTTATGGCTGTTGCGTGGCCCTGGCATGGTCAGGAAGACCGCGAAGTACCAGAACAGGATTTGCAGCAATGGCGGGATATTGCGAAAGATCTCCACATACACCGTTGCCAGCTTGCTGATCATCCAGTTCGACGACAGGCGTGCCACGCCGATGATAAACCCCAGGATCGTCGCCAGGACGATACCGATCACGGACACCAGCAAGGTGTTGAGCAACCCGATCAGAAAGACCCGCGCATAACTGTCGGACTCGGTGTAATCAATCAAATGCTGCGCAATGCCAAACCCGGCACTGCGCTCCAGAAAGTCAAAACCCGAAGTAATGCCGCGATGTTGCAGGTTGGTCTGGGTATTGTTGAACAGATACCAGCCCATAAGGACCACCAGCGCGACGGTGACGATCTGAAATAACCACGCACGCACACGTGGATCGCCGAGGCTGAGCCTGGGCTTGGGTGCGCCGACTTTAATTTGCATGAAGTGCCCCTAACAATGGATCAGACAACATCACCCGGCAGTTGGCCTGCCGGATGAAAGGGCTATCAGCGCACAGGGGGTGCGTATTGAATGCCGCCGTTATTCCACAGAGCGTTCAGCCCGCGGTCGATGGCCAGAGGCGTGTTTTTACCGAGGTTTTTCTCGAAGACTTCACCGTAGTTACCCACCTGGCTGACAATCTGCACCACCCAGTCTTTTGGCAGTTTCAGGTCTTTGCCGTATTCGCCGTCAGCACCCAGCAAGCGGGCGACATCCGGGTTTTTGGTGGATTTGGCTTCAGCCACAACGTTTTTCGAGGTGATGCCGGCTTCTTCAGCATTGAGCATGGCGAACAGGGTCCACTTCACAATGCTGAACCAGTCTTCGTCGCCCTTGCGCACGACAGGCCCCAGAGGCTCCTTGGAGATGGTTTCAGGCAATACGACATAGTCGCTCGGGTTGGCCAGCTTGCTACGCTGTGCGTACAACTGGGACTTGTCGGAGGTCAACACGTCGCAACGGCCGCTTTCCAGAGACTTGGCGCTTTCATCAGAGGTGTCGAAGGTGATCGGGGTGTACTTGAGGTTATTGGCGCGGAAGTAATCCGACACATTCAGCTCGGTAGTCGTGCCGGCCTGGATACAGATGGTTGCACCGTCCAGTTCCTTGGCACTTTTTACCCCCAGCTTGTTGTTGACCAAAAAGCCGACGCCGTCGTAATAGGTCACGCCCGCGAACACCATGCCCATGCCCGCATCACGGGAACTGGTCCAGGTGGTATTGCGCGACAACACATCGACTTCGCCCGATTGCAGCGCGGTGAAACGCTCCTTGGCGTTCAACTGGCTGAACTTGACCTTGGTAGCATCGCCAAACACTGCGGCGGCCACTGCACGACAGACATCCGCATCGATCCCCATGATCTTGCCGTCTTTATCCGGTACCGAAAAGCCCGGTAAACCGTCACTCACGCCACATTGCACAAAACCTTTCTTCTTGACACTGTCCAGGGTCGCGCCTGCGTGGGCAAAACCGCTGGCACTGAGTAACACGATGGCTGCTGTGGCCAAAGCCAGGGTGGATTTCAATTGCTTCATTCAAACCTCCAGTGCTGCTTTTTTGTGTTTGAACAAGGCCCGCCGCCCCCTTGTGAGGCACTGTTGACCCATGTTGGCTTTTTATTGGGTCAAGCGGCATAAGCCTTGAGCGATGGGTGCATCGCACGAACCGTCAAACTGAAGCGCTCACTTGAGCTGTTGAATTCCTTGTCTAACTCCAACCTCGGGATTTTTGCAGCCCCCCCTGTTAGTGTTACCGTCCAAAGGGGGCGCATTCACGCCACTGTCCACATAGCAAGGCGCGTACCACTCTTGGCCCCTAAGTAAGTTCAGTAGGTAATGCAGGAAAAAACGTTCAAGCACGCGACATATTCTGTAATCCTTAGTCGATCAAGCACACTTGTAGCGCACCCGATTTGCGCACATGCACAACGATGGAGCAGCCATGACCCAACCCCTGATCATCCAGCCTCAAAAAACCGCAGACGCCTGTGTTATCTGGCTCCACGGTCTGGGTGCCGACCGTTATGACTTCATGCCGGTGGCGGAGATCCTGCAACAGTCGTTGCTGACCACGCGCTTTGTATTGCCGCAGGCTCCAACCCGCGCCGTGACCATCAATGGCGGCTATGCCATGCCTAGCTGGTACGACATCAAGGCCATGAGTCCTGCCCGCTCGATCAGTGAAGAAGAGCTCGAAGAGTCGGCCGACATGGTCATTGCCTTGATCGAAGCCCAGCGCCAGAGCGGTATCGACGCCAGCCGGATTTTTCTGGCCGGGTTTTCACAAGGTGGCGCCGTGGTTTTCCATACCGCTTATTTGAAATGGCAGGGCCCACTGGGTGGCGTTATTGCCCTTTCAACCTATGCGCCAACCTTCAACGAAGGCCTGCCATTGTCGGCCAGCCAGCAGCGAATCCCGGCTTTGTGCCTGCACGGGCAGTACGATGATGTAGTCCAAAACGCTATGGGTCGTACGGCTTATGAGCATTTGAAAGCCGCAGGTGTGTCCGTTACATGGCAGGAGTACCCAATGGGCCATGAAGTGTTACCAGAGGAAATAAGCGATATCGGTACCTGGCTGACGAAACATCTGAGCTAAAACCGAAACATCCCGTCGTTCACTACACGCCGAGCGCCCGACTTGCATTACACTGCCCGGCGTATACTCCTTAACCAACTGATGAGATGACCGTGCTCAAAGCACTTAAAAAAATATTCGGTAAAAGCGAGGCTGAGCCGCTCGCGCCAGCTTCCGTTACACCTCCAGGCAACGCCAGAGCGCGAACCGACGCGCAACAACCTGGCCGTTCTGCTCCTGTTCCAGCCCCTGAGCCGGTGAACACTCCCGACGCACAATCCGCTGCTGAACAACCGCGTATCGAAAAACCCAAAATTGCCAAGCCACGGCGTGAGGCGGCCCCCAAGCCACCGGTCATTCCCTGGAAACTCGAAGACTTCGCCGTCGAGCCACAAGAAGGCAAAGTCCGCTTTCACGATTTCAAGCTCGCCCCCGAGCTGATGCACGCCATCCAGGACCTTGGTTTTCCGTACTGCACGCCGATCCAGGCAGGCGTACTGGGCTATACCCTGAGCGGGCGTGACGCCATTGGCCGTGCCCAGACCGGTACGGGCAAGACGGCTGCGTTCCTGATCTCGATCATTAGCCAGTTGACCCAGACGCCGCCGCCAAAAGAGCGTTACATGGGCGAACCACGCGCTCTGATCATCGCGCCGACCCGTGAGCTGGTGGTGCAGATCGCCAAGGACGCGGCCGACCTGACCAAGTACACCGACCTCAATGTCATGACATTCGTGGGCGGCATGGACTTCGACAAGCAACTCAAGCAGCTTGAAGCCCGCCATTGCGACATTCTGGTGGCCACACCGGGCCGTCTGCTGGACTTCAACCAGCGCGGCGAAGTGCATCTGGACATGGTCGAAGTGATGGTGCTCGACGAAGCCGACCGCATGCTGGACATGGGCTTCATCCCGCAAGTACGCCAGATCATTCGTCAAACGCCACCAAAAGCCGAACGTCAGACGCTGCTGTTCTCCGCGACCTTTACCGAGGACGTGATGAACCTGGCCAAGCAATGGACCACAGACCCTGCCATCGTCGAGATCGAAGCGGTCAACGTCGCCAGTGACATGGTTGAGCAGCACGTCTATGCCGTCGCCGGTGCCGACAAGTACAAGCTGTTGTTCAACCTGGTCAACGACAATGGCTGGGAACGGGTGATCGTATTTGCCAACCGCAAGGACGAAGTGCGCCGCATCGAAGAGCGCCTGGTACGTGACGGTATCAACGCGGCGCAACTGTCGGGGGATGTACCGCAGCACAAACGTATCAAGACCCTGGAAGGCTTCCGCGAAGGCAAGATCCGCGTGCTGGTAGCTACCGACGTTGCAGGTCGTGGCATCCACATTGATGGCATCAGCCACGTGATCAACTTCACCCTGCCTGAAGTGCCGGACGACTATGTACACCGTATTGGCCGTACCGGCCGTGCTGGCGCCAGCGGTGTATCGATCAGTTTTGCCGGTGAAGACGACTCGTACCAGTTGCCGTCGATCGAAGCCCTGCTAGGTCGTAAAATCAGCTGCGAAACGCCACCAGCCGAGCTGCTGCGCCCTGTCGTACGCGCTGTGCGCAAGCCGCAGGACCCGACTGCAACGGCCTGATACGCAAATCTGTAGCCACTGCCGAGGCACGAGGCTGCGATGGGCTGCGATGGGCTGCGAAGCGGCCCCGCTTTTTGAAGGGCCTGCGGCCCTTATCGCAGCCTGCGGCAGCGGCTACAGGGCTTGATTACTTCCAGCGCTGCGCCGCCACTTCATCGCTCACCCGCCCCTCCACCCATCGCGGGCCTGAGGGGGTCTGTTCTTTTTTCCAGAACGGGGCGCGGGTTTTCAGATAATCCATCACAAAACTGCAGGCATCGAAAGCGGCCTGACGGTGAGCACTGGCTACGCCAACAAACACAATCGGCTCTCCCGGCTCCAGCAGGCCAATACGGTGCAGCACTTCAAGCTTGAGCAGCGGCCAGCGCTGCGCAGCTTCATCAATAATTTTGCCCAGGGCTTTCTCGGTCATGCCCGGATAATGCTCCAGGAACATCCCCGCCACGTCACGGCCGTCATTGAAGTCGCGCACATAACCGACAAAACTCACCACTGCGCCCACGCCCAGATTCGCGGCATGCAGTGCATTGACTTCAGCGCCAGGATCAAAGGCCGCCGCTTGCACCCGAATCGCCATGTTCAGCCTCCGGTCACGGGCGGAAAAAATGCCACTTCGTCGCCGTCTGCCAGGGGTTCGGCGAGCTTGCACAGTTCTTCATTGCGCGCACACATCAGGTTGGGCTCGGCCAGCACCTGCCAGGCACCACCGCGTTGCGTCAGGTGCGCGCGCAACTGCTCAATGGAGACGAACCCGCCCTCCACTGCCTCACTATCCAGCCCCAGAACCTCGCGATAGCGGGCAAAGAAAACCACTTTGAGCTTCATGATGCATCCGCCTGAAAGTGCCCGCTCTTGCCGCCGAGCTTTTCCAGTACGCGCACACCTTCGATGGTCATGCCGCGATCGACCGCCTTGCACATGTCGTAAATGGTCAGGGCTGCAACGCTGGCGGCGGTCAGGGCTTCCATTTCGACGCCGGTCTGCCCGGACAGCTTGCAGCGCGCCACGATCAATACCGCGTCGCTGCCTTGGGCACTGAGCTCAACCTTGACGCTGGTGAGCATCAATGGATGGCACAAAGGGATCAGGTCCGAGGTTTTCTTCGCCGCCTGAATCCCGGCAATCCGCGCCACGGCAAACACATCACCCTTGGGGTGACCGCCACTGATGATCATGTCCAGGGTTTCAGGGCGCATGCGCACCACCGCTTGTGCCACAGCCTCACGGGAGGTCACCGCTTTGTCGGTGACATCGACCATGTTGGCGCGGCCTTGGGAATCTAAGTGAGTCAGCACAGGGGGTACTCCAGAGAGGAGTATCGATTGTAAACCCGAGGGTCAGCTTAAGGCCATCGACCCCGCGAATACCGCGCATCAGAACATGGAATTGGCCGCCCGCAGGCAATCGCCGTACAAAGGTCGAAACTTTGGAGTCATACCTATGCCACTTTTTATTGCCATTGCCCTGAGCCTGCTGGCGGGTGCTGCGGTGCCCCTGCAAGCGGGCAGTAACGCTCGATTGGGCGTGGTGCTGGGCCATCCCTTTTGGGCCACCGTGATCTCATTACTGATCAGCGGCCTGGCGATTGCGCTGGTAATGCTGATTGTCAAAGTGCCCCGCCCCAATCTCGCGGCCCTGCTCACCGGCCCCTGGTGGATCTGGCTCGGCGGGCTGGCCGGGGTGTTTTACATCACCGTGGCGCTGATCAGCGTGCCGCGCCTGGGGGCGCTGAACTTCATCATGGCGGTGGTGGTGGGCCAGTTGATCAGTTCACTGCTGATCGATTACTTCGGCTTGCTGGGTTTGCCAAGAAACACCCCCAGCCTGCAAAAACTGCTCGGGGTCAGCGTGGTGCTGGCAGGTTTTGTCATCGCTTCACGCGGCTGAAGGCGCACTCACTTGCCTGACCAGATCCCGCAGCCAGCGGTGAGCCGGGTCTTCGTTGAAACGCTGATGCCAGACCTGCACATAGTTGAACGGCGCTATCATCATGGGAGGCGGCAGTGCCACCAGGTTGTCGCCGAATGACAGATTGTCCAGGGTACGGGTGGCCACAGTAAGAATCAGGTCGGTGTCGGTAATCATCCCCGGTGCCGTGCCCCAGTGCGGCACATTGACCGCAACCCGGCGCTGCAACCCCCGGGCGTGCAACACGTTATCGACCTCACCCTGGGTATTGCCATCCGTCGACACCAGCAGGTGCGGGCGCGCCAGATAGCTGTCCAGATCGAGCACGCCATTGTCCGGGAGCGAACGACGATTGAGCAGGCAGGTAAAGGTTTCTTCAAACAATACATCGCTGCAGATATCTGCTGGCATCGTGGGGAAAACCCCAACGGCCAGATCGATCTTGCCCTGCTCGATCTGCTCCAGCATGCCCAGGCGGCTGTCCTGGATGATCACCAGCGAAGTGTCCGGTGCTTGCTCGCGCAGCAGCACCAGCAGTTTTGGCAACACGATGGTCGCGCCGTAATCGGACATGGCCAGGCGAAAGGTGCGCTGTGATTCTGCCGGCACAAAGTCGATGGACTGACCGAGCAGCGTTTCGACCTGTCCCAGGATGGCCTTGAGCGGCGCCTGGAGATTTTGCGCCATCACGCTCAGCACCACCTCGTTGCCCTGACGGATCAGCAACGGGTCATCAAGCAGCACCCTGAGTTTGTTCAGTGAGTGGCTGATGGCGGGCTGGCTCAAATGCAAACGAACACCGGTGCGGGTTACGTGTTTTTCCGTGAGCAGCGCATCGAGCACCACCAGCAGATTCAAATCGATATTACGCAGTAACACCTGACGCTCCTGTCTTGGCCAACTCCAGGGCAACGCTGCATGATCCATGCGCGCAACCGCCGTCAGCTTACATGAAGCCAAAACGCCAGTGGGAGCGGGCTTGCTCGCGATGAAAGTGGCGCGGTGTATCTGGGATACCGCGTCATCTTCATCGCGAGCAAGCCCGCTCCCACCTTCAGGCAGTTACAAATGTGACTCGGCGTATTCCGCCAGAATCGAGCGAGGCACCCCTTGCAGGGCTATATGCACACCGTTGGGGAAGTCTTTGAAACGCTCCGTCAGGTAGGTCAGCCCCGAACTGGTGGCCGACAGGTAGGGGGTATCGATCTGTGCCAGGTTACCCAGGCACACCACTTTGGAACCGGCACCGGCACGGGTAATGATGGTTTTCATCTGGTGCGGTGTCAGGTTCTGGCACTCATCGATCAGGATCAGGCTCTGCTGGAAACTGCGACCGCGGATGTAGTTCAGGGATTTGAACTGCAATGGCACCTTGCTCAGAATGTAGTCGACGCTGCCGTGGGTATTTTCATCATCCATGTGCAGAGCTTCGAGGTTGTCAGTAATGGCACCCAGCCAAGGCTCCATTTTTTCGGCTTCGGTGCCCGGCAAGAAGCCGATTTCCTGGTCCAGGCCCTGCACGCTGCGGGTACAGATAATCCGCCGGTAGCGTTTGCTGACCATGGTTTGTTCAATCGCTGCCGCCAGCGCAAGGATGGTCTTGCCCGATCCCGCAGCACCCGACAGGTTGACCAGGTGAATGTCCGGGTCGAGCAAAGCAAACAGCGCCAGCCCCTGGTAAATATCCCGCGGTTTGAGGCCCCAGGCTTCCTGGTGCAGCAGCGGTTCCTGATGCATGTCGAGGATCAGCAACTGATCCTTGCGCACCTCCTTGATCCAGCCGACAAAGCCCTGCTCATCAATGATGAATTCATTGATATGCACCGCCGGCAGGTTTTCGTTCATTTGCACCTGATGCCAGGTACGGCCATGCCCCTGGCGGGTTTCGACCTTGTTGACGCGGTCCCAGAACGAACCGGTCATGGTGTCATAGCCGCGCGAGAGCATCGACACGTCGTCAACCAGCTGGTCGGTACTGTAATCCTCGGACTCGATCCCGCAAGCCCGGGCCTTTAGGCGCATGTTGATGTCTTTGGTGACCAGCACCACGCGCAATTGCGGCTCACGGGCGTGCAAGTCGATCAACTGGTTGATGATGATGTTGTCGTTGAGGTTTTCGGGCAGCAACGCGTTGGGCTCGCGGCGCTTGCTCATCATGATCGACAGGAAGCCCTTAGGTGCGCCTTTGCCGCGCTGGATCGGCACACCTTTTTCGACGTCATCGGGGGTGGCAACCCCCAGCAACTGGTCAATGAGGCGAATGGCCTGACGGCACTCGGCTGCCACCAGTAATTTGCCGGTTTTGAGCTTGTCGAGCTCTTCGAGCACCGTCATCGGGATCGCGACGTGGTGTTCCTCGAAGTTAAGCATTGCGTTTGGATCGTGAATCAGAACATTGGTATCGAGTACATAAAGGATTGGCTGGTTGGAAGAAGGAGTGCGTCCGTGATCATCCATACTCGGTCACCTTTGTGGGAGCCATTCGACGCAATACCGCAACAGTGCTGCGCCTCGAAGTGACTGCCGTATACCCTGCCCGATGGCGTCCTGGAAGACGCCACCTGTTTCGCAGGTTTCGGCCGTCTGTCTTCGTAATACTCCTAAATGTGTGACAAAAAAAATGTTTTTTCACATTCCAGCACTTTATTTTTTGAATGACGAACAACCCTTGGCGCATTCCGGGACCGCAACTAAGCTAATAGATCTACCGATATTAAAAAACGCTGCAATCAACCTATTCTTCCTCTGTCGCGGCAGTGAGCAGCGCTCAAACCTGAATTCGACACCCCTTCATTAAAGCCAGTTAATTCCTACATAGATCCAGGACAAACCCTGCGCCAGCATCTTTTCGCCCGCATTAAGCTGCAGCTGGTACTGAGTCCGCTAACCGTCACTTCCGTGGTGATTTTCTGATTCAACTCCGCGCAACACCTTCATTAATGCACGAGGTCACGGTACTGACGCACCCCTCTTCAGGTGACGAATAAATACCGCGACCGCGTTACTGCGAAAGGATGACTGTATGACTCCCATCTCCAAAACACTGGAACAATTGCTGCTCGATATTTACAAGGACGGCAGCGTTTCGTTTACCGAGTACGAACAGCTGCGCGACAATGCTGATGAAAGAATGGAAAGGATCATTGAGCACTTTGGCCATCACAACAATACGACCGCTTTTCAAAAGGCCATGGATGTCGCCATGCAATTGCTGCAACTGGCAGTAATCGATGCCAAGAACGCCAAGCTGACCGATACCGGTGAAGCCATCGTCAAGGATGCAATCACCGCCCAGGTTGAATACCTGCGCGCAGGCAGCCATCTGGCACTGCGCCTGCTGTAACGCCGTGACTCCTGGCCCATCGAAGCCGGCGGGCCAGGAAGAATGGTCTAGCGCTCACCGAGCGCTTCACAACTTTCCCAGCCCAATCCACTTTGTGAGGTAGCGTTCATCAGCCAGGGTAATGCCGTACGCACCTTGTCCTGGGTGTCATGAAACGCAATCACCCCATGCCGCCAAAGCAGCATCAGGGTCAATACTCGATGGGCTGACTGCTCGCCGTTCAAGCTCGTCGCCAAGTCCTGGGCATCGATGCCCCACAAGGCCACCCGCATGCCCTGAGCCTCAAAAAAACCGCCGCTGTCGGCCCGGCGCTGCCCGTAGGGCGGGCGAAACAGAGGCACGTAGCGCTGCGGCACAACCTGATTGACCAGGGCGGCGCTACGCGCAATAGAGTCCTGCCAGTCTTTCCAGTGACTGTGGGAACGGTACTCCCAGCCCTGCACGCCCACACACTGTCCCTTGTAGAGCGCCTGCAAGGCCAGCGCGCCTTCCTTGTCGAGACGCACCTGCAAGCTGTTACCCAGCACGAAAAAAATCCCGCTGATGGATTGCTTGCGCAGGTACCCGGTCAGCCAGTCAGTAGTGCCCGGCAATTGCGTGGGGCCGCTGTCGAAGGTCAACAAAAACAGCCGGTCGTGCATCGTCTCGCCGTTGACTTCCTGGTCGCCCAACAGAGCGATTTCACTGCTGATTTGCGGGAGCAGCGCCGCCATGCGTAATTGCTCATCCAGGTAGCGCTGGTGAAACTCACGGCCGGGCTCGGCCCAGGCCACATAAAACGAGTCATCGGCGATCGCGAACTTGCCCGCCTGCTCACGCAGACTGTCCATGTCATCGACGTAATAGCAGAACGAAGCATCCTGATCGCAACTTTGCTGCGCCAGGTTGTAGTTGGTCAGTAACCGCTGCCACATCCGCTGGCGCAGAGCATCTATTGCCTCAACATTGATTATTTTCAGACCCAACCGCTGTTTCAGGGCGCTTTCATCCAGCGCTTCGCTGACCATCAAGGCATGGGCAAAAGCGAGTATTTCGGCACGCGAGGCAACATCGAACAAGGCCGGGCTGGTCAATTGTTCGGGCCATGTGCTGCGATCCAGCGTCGCGGGCTCGACAGGTGCCGCCACCGCCCCGGCACACACCAGCCAGACCCACAAGAAAAGAGCAATGCGCACTGATCAACCCCCTGTAAAAACTGACTGCACTATAACCCGACCAGTGCCCGACCCCGCAGGCGTTGGGGGATCTACCGCGTTCATAGGTGGAGTCAAACTGCGCCAACGCCTAGAATCCCCCGACGCTAAAAGGAGACAACCCCATGCTGATGGTGATTTCACCCGCTAAAACCCTCGATTATGAAACGCCGCCCGCCACAGCACGTTTCACCCAGCCCCAGTACCTGGAGCATTCCCAGGAATTGATCGAACAATTGCGCGAACTGAGCCCGCAACAGATTGGCGAGCTGATGCATTTATCCGACAAGCTGTCGGGCCTCAACGCGGCGCGCTTTGGCAGCTGGACGCCCGCCTTTACCCCCGCCAATGCCAAGCAGGCACTGCTGGCGTTCAAGGGCGATGTCTACACCGGCCTCAATGCCGTGGACTTCAGCGAGGCCGACTTCGACTATGCGCAAAGCCACCTGCGCATGCTCTCGGGGCTCTACGGCCTGCTGCGTCCGCTGGACCTGATGATGCCGTATCGCCTGGAAATGGGCACCAAACTGGCCAACGCACGGGGCAAGGACCTGTACGCGTTCTGGGGCACGCACATCAGCGAATGGCTCAACCAGGCCCTGGCCGAACAAGGCGATGACGTACTGCTCAATCTGGCATCCAACGAATACTTCTCGGCGGTAAAAAAGTCGGCATTGAACGCCCGCATCATCAATACCGAGTTCAAGGACCTGAAAAACGGCCAGCATAAAATCATCAGTTTCTATGCGAAAAAAGCCCGAGGCATGATGAGCCGGTTTGTGATCAAGGAGCGCATCGACAACCCTGAGCACCTCAAGCAGTTTGATGAGCAGGGTTATCGCTTCAGCGCCGAGCAGTCCAAGCCGGATTTGCTGGTGTTTTTGCGCGACCACGCCCCGCAGTGACCCGCTGCATGCCTCATGCTGGTAAGTTATAGGTATTCCCTGCAAGAGGCCCAGCCATGTTTATCGGCGTTTTACTGATCATCACCTGGCTTGTCCTGTTGTTGCGCTACCCGGCCAAGGCCTTGCCGGTCTCACTGGCTGCCGTACTGGGGCTGGCGATAGTTGCAGCCTCGGTGGCGTGGCTGGACAGCCGTGAGGCGGCACAACTGGCACGTCTGGAACTGCGCATCGTCTATGACCCTGCCCAATGCCCGGCAGACCGACCGCTGCAACTGACCCTGAAAAACAGCAATGACGTACCACTGGTCGAACTTGGCTGGCGCATTGCCGCCTATGCACCGGGCGACACCGTCAATCTTGCCGACAACCTTTACACCGCCCCGCGCTACCGCGGCCCCGGCGAATTGCAAGCAGGGGCAAGCTGGCAGGACTGCTTGCCGATGCCGCCGCTGCGCACGGGTTATCGCCCGCAAACCCTCGAGTTTCGGGCAGAACGCCTGCAAGGCAGTTTTTCCAATTAAGGATGTTCCCATGCTGCGTGTTTTGATCACCGGTTGTTCCAGCGGTATTGGCCGCACCCTGGCCGATGCTTTCAAGGTGGCGGGGCATGATGTCTGGGCCTGCGCCCGCAAGCCTGGGGATGTAGCACTATTGGCTGCGGCGGGGTTTGCCGCTGTGCAACTGGACGTCAATGATCCGCAGGGGTTGGAGCAATTGGCCGAGCGCCTGGAGCAGGCAGGCGGCGGGCTGGACGTGCTGATAAACAATGCAGGTTTCGGCGCTATGGGCCCCCTGCTCGATGGCGGCGTCGAGGGCTTGCAGCAGCAATTTGAAACCAATGTATTTTCCATTGTGGGCGTTACCCGCGCGCTGTTCCCGGCGCTGCGCCGCAACAAGGGCCTGGTGGTCAATATCGGCAGTGTTTCCGGGGTACTGGTCACCCCGTTTGCCGGCGCCTACTGTGCCTCTAAAGCTGCAGTACATGCCTTGAGTGATGCCCTGCGCATGGAGCTGGCGCCTTTTGCCATTGGCGTGCTGGAAGTGCAGCCCGGGGCCATTGATACCAGCTTCGCGAAAAATGCCAGCGCCCAGGCCGAGCAGTTGATTGCCGAGAGCTCCGCCTGGTGGCCCATGCGCGACGGTATTCGCGCCAGGGCCAGGGCTTCACAAGACAATCCCACCCCGGCCACAGCCTTTGCCGACGCAGTATTCAAGGCCGTCATGAAACCCAAGCCACCGATGTTGCTGCGTTACGGTAATGGCAGCCGCGCCTTGCCGCTGCTGGCCGCGCTGGTGCCCGCTGCCCTACTGGAAAAAATCCTGATGAAGCGGTTCGGCCTCAATACCCGTGCCTGACACTCATTATGTAGCAACTGCTACGGGTGATAGCACAGGCCTATGCATACGCCTTCATAAAATCGATAAACACCCGCACCTTCAGCGGCAAATGCCGTGTATCGGGGTAGAGCGCGTACACCCCCTGGCGGCTCAGTTGCCATTCGGGCAGCAGATGTACCAGCCGCCCCGTGCGCAAATCCTCCTCGATCAGCCAGTCGGGCAGGATCGCCACGCCTTGCCCGATCAGGGCAAACGCCTGCAACACCGATGAGTTGTCCGCCCTGATGCGCGCCTTGCAGGGGTTGGGCTGGTAAGGACGGACCACACCGCTGTTCACCTCGGTAATAGTCAACTCCCCAACCCGGCTATGCTCCAGCCACGGCGTTTGCTCAAGCGCGTGCACGCTGTCTATCGGCACCACGCTGGCAACGAACGCCGGCGAGGCCACCGGCAGAATGCCGAAAGTGCTCAACTGCACGGCACGATGGCTGGAGTCGAGCACGCGACCCAGTCGCAAGGCCACGTCAAAACGCTCGGAGATCAGATCCGCGTGGGTCGATGAGGTCGACAGCTGGACGTTGAGGTCAGGGTGCAAGGCACTGAAGAGCTCCAGCGCCGGCACCACCTTGGCCAGGGCATATTCAACGGTGGTGGTGATGCGCAGCGTGCCCTTGAGTTCGGTGTGTTCGCTGCGCGCTTCGTCAATCGCCAGCCGGGCCTCTTCCAGCATGCTCAGGCAGCGCTGGTAAAAACGCTCACCCGCCTCAGTCAGGGCCAACCGTCGGGTATTGCGCGTTAGCAGGGTCACGCCCAGCTCAGCCTCTAGACGCTTGATATTGAAGCTGACCACCGCACGGGTTTGCCCCAGTAAATCAGCCGCGGCGGTAAGGGAGCCAGCTTCGACCACGGCCTTGAAGGTGTCGAACCGGTCGAGGCTGACCATAGAGAAACCTGCCAATTGTCAAAATAATTTTGACAATCTAGCAGCAGACGGACGGTTCCTCCATAAGCCAAAGCTGCTTACTGTGCGCTCTACTGAACAGGAGCCACCCATGGCTTACCGCAATAAAGTCGCGCTGGTGTATCTGCTGGGATTTGCCCTGGATCTGGTGAATATGTTCGCAGCCTCGATCGCCTACCCGGATATCAGCCAGCAGCTGCATGCCTCGGTCACACAACTGGCGTGGATTGGCAATGCCTACATGCTTGGCCTGATCCTGGTCATTGTGCCCAGCGTATGGCTAACCCAACTGTTTGGTGAGAAACGCCTGATCGTGCTTTCACTGACATTATTCAGCGTGGCGTCGTTGTGTGTCGCCCAAGCGACCTCAATTGAAGCTCTGATCGGCTACCGCCTGCTGCAGGGGCTGGGGGGCGGGCTGTTGATTCCGGTCGGTCAGGCTATGGCCTATCGGCACTTCCCGATCCGCGACCGGGCCCGACTGACCTCAGTGATTTTGCTGGTGGCGCTGCTAGTGCCCGCACTGTCGCCAGCACTGGGCGGCTGGATGGTCGAAGCGCTCACTTGGCGCTGGGTGTTTTATGCCAATCTACCACTGACCTTGCTTACCCTGCTGCTGGCAGTCTGCTGGCTGCAACCCGACCCGCCTGCGCAGCCCGTATTGCCCATGACTTACAGGCGCATTCGAGCTGGCGCAGCCAATATGGGCCGCCTGTTCAAAAGCCCGTTGCTGCAAGTGGCAATGCTGACCTACCTGTTTATCCCCGGCATTTTCATCGGCACGCAACTGGTGAGTATCTTGTACCTGCACCAACTGGGTTTTAGCGCCACGCAAACCGGCATGCTGATGCTGCCCTGGGCTCTGGCTTCAGCACTGGGCATCACCCTGAGCCGCTACCAGTTCAACCGCCTTGGCCCCAAACCCTTGCTACTGCTGGGCATGAGCGTACAAGCCGCGGGTATTGCGTTACTGCCCCAAATCGATAGCTCCAGCATCGGCTTGCCCATGGCGCTGTACGCCGTGATGGGCTTTGGTGGCAGCCTGTGCAGCAGCAGCGCACAAAACACAGCCTTTATCGATATCGCACCCGAACACATGGGCCACGCCAGTGCACTGTGGAACCTCAACCGCCAATTGAGCTTCCTGCTTGGCCCGGCCTTGATGATGGCCCTGTTCGGTACATTGACCGCAATCACCTCGACGTCCCACGCCTTTGCCCTATGCTTTGCCATCGGGGGTGCATTGACGCTGGTGCCGCTGGTTCCCGTTCTACGCCTTGATACATCCCGCGTGCTGGCCTTGCTCGCACCCTGACCTGGAGATTTTGATGAGTGACTATAAGCGCTACTTCGATCTGGTAAGCGAAACCCACGTCGAAATTGAAGGCTGGTTTTCCGGTCTGGAACCCGGCGTGCTGCCGGTATTGCTGGCGCGGTTTTCGCCGCAGTTTTCGATGATTGCCCCCAGCGGCAACGTGCTGGACGCCAACGGCGTAGAAACACTGTTTGAACAACTGCGCGGTGCGCGCCCGGGCCTGAACATCACCCTCAGCGAGTTCAAGGGCATTGCCCTGCATCCAGGTGGTGCAGTAGTCAGCTACCGCGAGCTGCAGGAAGAACACAACGGCAACCGCACCGACCGCCGCGCCACCGTGGTATTCGAGAAAGACGCCGACGGCAAGATACTGTGGCGGCATTTGCACGAGACGTTTTGCGCGGCTTGAACCCCGGCCTCGCGCTTGTGGGAGCGGGCTTGCTCGCGATGCCGTCACTGCGGTGTTTCAGTTAAACCGCGTCGAGGCCATCGCGAGCAAGCCCGCTCCCGCATTAACTTTACTCGGCCTTGCCCTGATCCACGATCACCGTACAGGTCGTACCCGCGGCCAGCAGGAAGCCATCGGGGATCTCGTCAATATGGATCCGCACCGGTACCCGCTGGGCCAGACGCACCCAGTTGAACGTCGGGTTAACGTCAGCCACCAGCTCACGGCTTTCGGGGTTATCGCGGTCGTAGATACCGCGCGAGATGCTTTCAACGTGGCCCTTCAACACTTCACCGCTCATCATTTGCAGGTCGGCTTTGTCGCCCACGCGGATATGCGGCAGTTTGGTTTCTTCAAAGAAGCCATAGACCCAGAACGAATCCTGGTCGATCACGGCCATTTTCGGATCACCCACCCGCGCATAGTCGCCGCGATGCACATTGAGGTTGGTCACGTAACCATCGACCGTGGCCAGGACCTTGGTGCGCTTGAGGTTGAGCTGCGCCGCGTCCAGCTGAGCCAGGGCGTGCTGATAGTCGGCCAGGGCCGAGTCGGCGATGTTGCTGGCGTCGTCACGGTTCTCGCGGGAAATCACCAGGCTGTCCATGTCAGCCCGACGATGGGCGTTGACCTTGCGCATTTCCCAGGTTGCCTTGCGGGAGGCCACCAGCGACTGGGCTTGCTTGACCATGATTTCGTAGTGTTCAGGGTCGATTTCCAGCAGCACGTCGCCCTTTTTCACCAACTGGTTGTCCTTGACCGGCACGCCGACCACATAGCCGTTGACGTCGGCCGCGACGTTGATGATATCGGCCCGCACCCGTCCATCACGGGTCCACGGGGTGTTCATGTAATGTTCCCACAGGGTTCGGCCGATCCATATCGCAAGGGCCAAAACCAGCAAGGTGGCAAGCAGGCTGAAGAACTTTTTCATCGGATCGGTCTCAACGGTAAACAGTGAGCGCCATGGCGCCAAAAAGACAAGCAAACAGGCTCAGGCGCAGCAGCGCCGGGTGCCAGAAGAAGCGGTACAGGTCGTAGCCGGAAAACAGTCGGTCAAAGCCCCATGCCAACCCCGCCGCGATAAAAAACATCAGGGTCATGGTGGGCATGTAGACGCCGTGGAAGGCGATTTCACGAGGCATGTTCAAGTCCTTGCGGCTGGGCATAAGCGGCCAGCGGCGATTGCGGGTCAAGCAGTGATGTACGAATAAAATGCAGGTAGCTTTGCACCCGCACCAACGCCGAGGTATCGAAGTTGCGGGCAAAGGGTTCGTCGGTAGACTGCACGCGGCTGATGGCGTGGTCGACGGCAATCAGCGCGCGCTCCAGGTTGCTTTCGCTGGGGGCGATAAACAGCCGCACCAGCGCCCGGCCCATGACCCGAATGGCCTGGCGCCACGGCTGGGCCTCGGCATACGCCGGGTGAACCGGCAGGATCGCCTGTTCCTTGCGCAGCTCGATAATTGCGTGGCCGACTTCCAGCACCACAAACATCCAGCGCAGCAATTGGCGTTGAACCTGCGGCTTGCCAGCGGCCAGGCCATAAGCCTGATGCATCAGGTCGCGGGTACGGCTTTCCAGGCTGGAACTCAGGCCACGTAACTTGCCACTGATGGCATACACCACCTGTTCACGCAGATCCTGCTCCAGACGGCTCCACAACCAGCGGCTGTTGGGCGGCAGGATAATCGCACCGGCAGCGGCACAGACCAGCATGCCCATGACCATCGCGATGTAGTCATTGATGAACTGGTACGGGTTGTAGATCGTCAGGTTGTCGGGGACCGAGCCGGTGCTGAAAAAGATCAGCAAGCCCAGGCCGACACCGGCGTAGTTGGCCCGCGACGTAAGGAACGAACCCAGCACGATCACCGGCGCCAGCACCAGGCACAACAGCGGGAAACCGTCGATATGGGGCAGCACGAAAAACATTTCGACAAAGCCGATCAACGCCCCCAGGAAGGTCCCGCAGGCCATCTGAAAAGCCATGCGTTTGGGGTTGGGCGTGGCTGCCGACAAGCCCACCGTGGCGGCGGCGATCAGGGTCATCATGGCGCCGCTGGGCCAGGCGGTCATCACCCAGTAGGTGCCGAGCACGGCCAGGATAAACGCTGCCCGAATCCCGGAAGCGGCCGCCGACCACCAGTTGGTCTGCGAAATAAACGGTTGGTCCCAACGCTCCCGTTCGTGGGTGTGATCGGCCAGCGAGGCGTGGGTCAGCGCGTAGTTGTGCAGGTCGTCGACAAAGCGGAACAGCAGTTCGTAGGCGGTATTGAAGTCGAGGAAGTCAGACGGGCTGGGTTCGCTTTGCAGAAACCTGACCCGTAACGCACGCACATGCCCTGGCAGGCTCGCCTTGAAGGCATCCAGTTGCTCGGCGAGCAAGGCCGCGTCTTTATCCGTCAACGAGCGACCGGCATAGGTGTCGAGCAACTTCGCCAGGATCTCCAGCTCCGGCTCGATGGCCGACACTACGTCCACCACACCACGGCTGCGCAAACGTGCAAGCAACTGGTGCAAGGCATTGAAGCGCGTAGTAATGGCCATGAACTCGCTGTTCAAACGACTCAGGCGGCCACTGCGACGACGCATATGCGGGTCTTCAAATACGGTCACGCTGCGCATGCCTTCCAGGCCCACGCTTTCACCGATAAAACGCACGTTGCTGGCCTCGTAGGCCTCCTGGGAGGACTGGCCACGCAGGCCTTCGGCAACAAAACCGGCAAATACGCCAAAGCGTTTGTACAGCGCGTCATGCATTGCTGCGCCAGCCGTTTTGGGCAGGATCGCAGCGCTGACCACGGTGGAGCAGAGAATGCCCAGCGAGATCTCCAGCACCCGCCACACCGCGGCCATAAAGGCGCCATCGGGGTGGGCCAGGGCAGGCAGGCCGACCATTGCAGCGGTGTAACCGGCCAGCACAAAACCATAAGCACGGAAGTTGCGGCAGCGAGCAGCACCGGCGGAGCAGATGCCCACCCAGATCGCCATCGCACCGAGAAACAGCACGGTGTTCTGCGCGAACAGGGCGATCAGCGCCACCATTACCGCCGAGCCGGTCAGGGTGCCCAAAAACCGGTAAAAACTTTTGGCGAACACCTGGCCGCTTTGCGGCTGCATCACGATAAAGACAGTGATCATGGCGGTGCGCGGTTGCGGCAGCTCAAGGCGCATGGCCAGCCACAGGGTCAGAAAGGCGGCGACCAGCACTTTGAAAATATGCACCCAGGTCACGCCATCGCTGCGTGCCCAGTCAAAAAAGCCACGGCGCCATTCCAGGGAATACAGCCAGCGTACCGGGGCGGGCAAGTGGTTCATCTACAGGCTCTCAAAATTAGCCATCGAGGGGGATTGGTGGTCAGGTTCAGTGGTTGAACAGCGCCATGACGGCCGGCGGTTTGTCGGGCACATAGCGATCGTCCCTGGGCACATCGTTGCCAGCACCAAGACCGCCACCCAGCGCCGTCACCAGCTCGGCGTGGGCACTCAGGCGGGCGGCCTGGACCTGTTGCTGGATCTGCTGCTGCTTGAACAGCAGGGTTTGTGCATTGAGCACGTTGAGGTAGTCGGTCAGACCACGCTGGAACGCGACCACGGCGATGTCGTAGGTTTTTTGCGCGGCCTGCACCGACTCGGCGGCAAAGACCTGCTGTTTTTCCATCGACTCGCGCTTGATCAACTGATCGGAAATGCCCTTGAGCGCAGTCACCAGGGTCTGGTTGTACTTGGCCACGGCCATGTCATAGCCACCAGAGGCCACGCCCAGTTCCGAGCGCAAGCGACCGCCATCGAAGATCGGCAGGGAAATAGCCGGGCCAACGTTGTAGTTGAGCTTCTTGCCGGTCAGAAAACCCAGCGCGCTACCACCGGTGGCCATAAAGCCGATGCTGCCCACCAGGTCTACGTTGGGGTAGAAACCGGCGTGCGCCACATCGATGCCGCGGGCCTGGGCTGCCACTTCCCAGCGGCTGGCAACCACATCAGGACGCTGTCCCAGCAGTTCAGCAGGAAGGCTCGACGGCAGTTTCAGCGCAGTGGCCAGGGCGAGGGTTGGTCGCTTGAGGCGTGCACCCTCCCCCGGGCCCTTGCCGGCCAGCGCCGACAACTGGTTGCGGGTCAAGGCGATCTCTTCTTCCTGGGCGTCAATCTGGCGATGAATCTCGGGCAGCGGCGCCTGCGCCTGGCTGACTTCAAAATGGGTGCCGATACCGCCGTCCAGACGCTTTTGCGCCAGATCGAGAATCTGTTCTTGCTGGTGCAGAGTCGATTCGACGATATCGAGCTGGGCGTAGTGCAGCGACAGCTGGATATAGGCGCGAATCACGTTGTTCTGCAGTTCGAGCTGGGCCTGACGACCTTCGGCCACACTCATGTGCGCCATGTCCACGGCCTGCTCTGTGGCATTGCTTTCGCGGCCCCACAAGTCCAGGGCAAAGCTGAAGCCCAGCGCGGCGTTGTTGTCCCAGGTTGTGGAGTTGTCCAATGCACCCGGGCCATAGAATTGGTCCGAGGGCCAGTTGTGCCGTTTGAGCGTCGAATCTGCGTTGATTTGCAGCGACTCGGCCGACTCGGCAACCCCGGCCATGGCCCGGGCCTGACGCACACGGGCTGCAGCCATTGCCATCGTTGGGCTACCCTGTACGGCAAGGCTGATCCACTCATCCAGTTGCGGGTCGCCATAAGCGTGCCACCATTGGGCTTTGGGCCAGTTCGCGTCTTTCGCGGCGCTTTGAATCGCCTCGTCGGTGACCAGCGTATTGGCGGGAAGCATGCTGCCCTTGGGCGCGATGCCACCAAAACCAATGCAGCCGTTTAATGCTAACGATAAAGCCAGAACACTGAGGGCTTTAAGCTCTCTGCTGATGCGACGCTGCACTGCTGCAAATTCCTGAAAAGGAGGGAGGATGAGGCTTGAGATAGAGAAGTCTATGACTTGGCAGGCACAACGATAAGCGGGCATAAATGTGAATCTTTATTACCGTTCTTGGGATAATCCGTTGGTCGAATGAAAAGCGGCCTGTAAAGCCTGAAACTTCATGTCACAATTTGTTGCTGTGTAATTGGTTGCTGTCCCCTATATCGCCCCTTGAGAGCACTTCATGGACACTTTGCAAAACATGCGCGCCTTCAGTTGTGTGGCCGAAGCCGGAAGTTTCACGGCCGCTGCCGCCATGCTGGACACCACCACTGCCAACGTCTCGCGCGCGGTCTCCAACCTTGAGGCCCACCTGCAAACACGCCTGCTTAACCGCACCACCCGCCGCATCGCCCTGACCGAAGCCGGCAAACGCTATTTACTGCGCTGCGAGCAAATCCTGGCCTACGTTGAAGAAGCCGAAGCCGAGGCCAGCGACGCCCACTCGCGCCCAGCCGGGCAATTGAAAGTGCACACCATGACCGGCATCGGCCAGCACTTCGTGATCGACGCCATTGCCCGCTACCGCAAGACCCACCCCGACGTGACCTTCGACCTGACCCTGGCCAACCGCGTGCCGGACCTGCTCAACGAAGGCTACGACGTGTCCATCGTGCTGGCCAGCGAGCTGCCGGACTCGGGTTTTGTGTCCCAGCGCCTGGGCATTACCTACAGCATCGTCTGTGCATCGCCCGGCTATGTGAAAGCCAATGGCACGGCAACCAAGCCCAGCGACCTGCTCAACCATTCCTGCCTGCGCCTGGTCAGCCCGGTGATTGCATTGGACAAATGGGTGTTTGAAGGCCCGGAAGGCCAGGAAATGGTGCTGATCAACTCTTCGCCGTTTCTGGTCAACTCGGCCGACGCGATGAAAACCGCGATCACCAGCGGCATGGGTGTCGGCGTGCTGCCGGTGTACGCCGCCATCGAAGGCCTGCGCAACGGCACGCTGGTGCGCATGCTGCCCAAGTACCGCTCCCAGGAACTGAACCTGTACGCCATCTACCCGTCGCGCCAGTACCTGGATGCCAAGATCAAGACCTGGGTCGAATACTTGAAAAGCTCGCTGCCGGAAATTCTGGCGGCGCATCAGACTGAACTGGCCACCTATAGCTGATTGCGATTTTGTGGGAGCGGGCTTGCTCGCGATTGCTACAACGCGGTGTATCTGCCACACCCCGACGATCCAATCGCGAGCAAGCCCGCTCCCACAGGTCAAGGATTGGCAGCGGGCGGGCGAGAATGTTAGCGTGCTTACATTCCCGACAGCCGATGAGTCTTGTTCAGATGAGCCTTTCCAGCACCAAGAAAACCGTACTTGCCTTCAGCCGCGTCACCCCCGAGATGATCGAGCGCCTGCAACAGGATTTCAACGTCATCGCGCCCAACCCCAAGCTGGGCGATATCAACGCCCAATTCGAAGAGGCACTGCCCCACGCCCACGGTCTGATCGGCGTCGGCCGCAAACTGGGGCGCAAGCAGCTGGAAAATGCCCGGCAGCTTGAGGTCGTCTCCAGCGTCTCGGTGGGTTACGACAACTACGATGTCGACTACTTCAACGAACGCGGCATCATGCTCACCAATACCCCGGACGTGCTGACCGAAAGCACCGCCGACCTGGGTTTTACCCTGATCATGAGCAGCGCCCGTCGGGTCGCCGAGCTGGACGCCTGGACCAAGGCCGGCCAATGGCAAGCCAGCGTGCCACCCGCCCTGTTCGGCAGCGATGTCTACGGCAAGACCCTGGGTATCGTCGGCATGGGTAATATCGGCGCAGCCGTTGCCCGTCGTGGCCGGCTGGGTTTCAACATGCCAATCCTGTACAGCGGCAACAGCCGCAAGACCGCACTTGAGCAAGAGTTGGGCGCGCAATTTCGCAGCCTCGACCAGTTGCTGGCCGAAGCGGACTTCGTCTGCCTGGTGGTGCCATTGAGCGAGAAAACCCGGCATCTGATCAGCCAGCGCGAACTCAAGCTGATGAAGCCGAGCGCTATTCTGGTGAATATCTCCCGTGGCCCGGTGGTCGACGAACCGGTACTGATCGAAGCCCTGCAAAACGGCACCATTCGCGGCGCTGGCCTGGATGTTTACGAGAAAGAACCGCTGAGCGAATCACCTTTGTTCGCGTTGAAAAACGCCGTGACCCTGCCCCATATCGGCTCGGCCACCCACGAAACCCGTGAGGCCATGGCCAACCGCGCCCTGGCCAACCTGCGCAGCGCCCTGCTGGGCGAACGCCCGCAAGACCTGGTCAACCCGCAGGTGTTCAAGGGCTGAGGCAAGGTCTGTTGTGGGAGCGAGCTTGCTCGCGATTGGATCGCCGAGGTGTGACTGATACACCGCGTCGCTGCCATCGCGAGCAAGCCCGCTCCCACAGGGGGTTACAGACTCACGCCAGCTTGGCGTTCAATGCCACCGGCTTGGGTTTGCGAAACACCAGCACGTTACCCAGCATCACCAGCACCAACCCGGCCAACGCCGGGGGGGTCCACTGGTAGCCTTCGGCAAAGGCCGACACATTCAGCGCCACCAGCGGGAACAACACCGTGCAATAGGCCGCGCGCTCCGGCCCCATGCGCCCGACCAGGGTCAGGTACGCGGTAAAGCCGATCACCGAGCCCGGTATCACCAGGTACAAAAGCGAACCGATATAGCGCGTGTTCCATTCCATTTCGAACGGGATACCCCTTAGCGCGCAGTACACCGCCAGCATGCTGGCACCATACAGCATGCCCCAGGCATTGGTGGTCAGCGGCTTGAGCCCGGCTTTCTGTTGCAGGCTGGACAGCATGTTGCCCGCCGAAAAACACAGGGTGCCGATCAACGCCAGCCCCAGTCCGAGGGCAATATGCGGTGTGGCGGCATGCCCGCTCAATTCCGGCCAGAACAACAGGCCCAGCCCGAGCATGCCCAGGGCACCGCCAGCGATCACGTTGCGGGCGATTTTCTGCTTGAAGAAAATCCGCGCATTCAGCGCATTCCACAATGTGGCGGTAGAAAACACCACCGCGATCAGGCCTGTGGTCACCCACTGGCTGGCGGTCAAGAAACACATGAAGTTGACACAGAACAGGCACAACCCCTGGGCCAGGCAAATCAGATGCCCGCGCCTGTTCATCACCTGCAACTTGCGGCTGAGCAACAGCACGGCAAACAGCACCAACGCCGCCAGACCAAAGCGGTAAACGATGGACACCGGTATCGCCACCACCCCCAATTGCAATTTCAGGGCGATCCAGGTGGTGCCCCAGATCAAGACAGTCATTACATATAAAAACAGGTTCATGGCGCACTCCAGACAATGGCCTTCAGTCTGGGCCCGCTGCCTGGGCCGCACTTGCAGATTCTTGCGCTTTTGTTGGCCCGGGGCTGGAAGCCGCAGTGCGACGGAGTAGGATGCGAGCATGCCCGCATTCGATACCCTGCAAGTCTTCCAGTCCATGAACAGCTCGCCCAATGCCCGTCTGGTGCACAGTGCCGAGCTGGGTGAAGGCATGGCCGCTGCTGTGTGGACCAACCACCACGATGCCCGTGAGTATGAAGCACCGACGCACCACACCTTGTCGTGCTATATCTCCGGCGGCACCGGTACTTTCAGACGCGAGCAACCGGGCGCCAAGGGCTCACCGGGCAAGCTCTGCGTGCTGCCCGCCGATCATCGATCGGCGTGGGTGATCAATGGCGAAATACGCCTGGCCCATGTGTATGTCAGCCAGGAGCAATTTGCCCTGGGCTGCATCGCCCTGCTCGACCGCGAACCCAGGGAGATGCAATTGCGGGAACTGACCTTTCAGGATGACGAACAGCAAACCCGCCGCTTTCATCAACTGATCCAGACCAACTGGGACGAGCCCGCCGAACGCCTGCTCACCAGCAGCCTGGCCAGCGCCCTGTTCGACCATGCCGTACTGACCCAGGTGGGGCTGCGTGACGGGCTGCAACTCAAGGGCGGGCTGGCGGCCTATCAGCGCCGCCAACTGGTGGAATACATCGAGCACCGGCTGGCCGAACCGCTGAACATCGGCCAGTTGGCAGCGCAGTGCGCGCTATCGCCTTACCACTTTGCCCGCATGTTCCGCGAAAGCTTTGGCGTACCGCCCCATCAATACCTGCTGGCCCGCCGCCTGGCCCGCGCCCGCGACCTGCTGCGCAACAGCACACTGGCGTTGGGCCATGTTGCACTGGCCTGTGGCTTCGCCAGCGCCAGCCACTTCGCCAACCGCTTCAAGCAAAGCCTGGGCGGCACGCCGGGGGAGTTTCGGGCGGTGTTCAGGTAACCCTGGCGGCCTTAGAACTCCAGAGTGCTGGAAAATGTGAGTTGCCGCGCATCGCCGATGGAGACAAAGGTGCGGCTGGCCGCCGAGGTGTAGTAAGTGCGGTCGAAAAGGTTTTTGACGTTGAACTGGAATTTGACCTTTTGCCCCTCAACCTTGGTGTCGTAGGTAGCAAAGGCATCGGCCACGGTGTAACCCGGCAGATCGAAGTCGTTCAGGGCATCCCCCGCCCGTTCGCCCACATAGCGCGCGCCTGCGCCAACGCGTAGCTTGTCACCGCCCACGATGCTGCCAAAGTCATAGACCGCCGACAGCGAACCGCTGTTCTTGGCCACGTTCTGCAGACGCATGCCCTGGTAGGTGGTGTCTTTGGTCACCTCGGCATCGGTATAGGCATAGCTGCCGATCAGGCTCCACTGGTCCGTCAACTGGCCGCTGACGTCCAGTTCCAGGCCCCGGGAACGAACTTCACCCGCGGCCGAATATGCGGTGACATCGTCCACCGTGGAGGACACCAGCACATTGCGCTTTTTGATGTCGTACAAGGCCAGGGTGCCAGTGATACGGCCCGGGATATCCAGCTTGGCCCCCAGTTCCCAGGATTTTGACTGCTCCGGTGCGATGGAGGAGTCCAGTACCACGCCGCCCGTCAGCGGAGCGATCGAGGAGTTGGGCTTGAACGATTCGGTGTAGCTGCCATAGAACGACAGTTCATCGGTGTAGCGGTATACCAGCCCGGCCCGCGGGATCCATTTCACCCCGTTGGTATCGGTACTGGCCTTGAACGGAATGCTTTTGCCCGCCAGTTGGTCGTACTTCTGAAAGCGTGCGCCCGCCACCAGAATCCATTGGTCGGTGAGGTGGATCGAGTCCTGGGCAAACAACGAGTCGCTGCGCAGCAGGTCGGTCTGGTTGCTGTCGCTGGCGCTCACGGTGGTACCGGCGACTTCATTGCCATACACCGGGTTTTCGTAATTGAAGGTGGACTGGCTGTCCTGGCGGATCAGCTCGGCGCGATAGATTTTGCGGTATTCGTCGTCCACGCCAAACACCAGGTCATGCTGCATGCCAGCGGCCTGAACCTTGCCCTGCAAGCTGAAGGTGCTGAAACGGTCGGTGGTGATGGCGCCTTTGGTGCCGTCCATTTTTCGCGTCAGGGTGCCGTCGGAGTTGACCTTGGTAACCCGAACCTGGCTGGCGTCGTAGGTTTCGCGGTTCCAGCTGTAGCCGAAATGGGCTTTCCAGTCGTCGTTGAGGTCGTGATCGACTTCAAGGCGGTACAGGTCCGAGCGCCCTTCCATATTGTTGAACGGCTCGTCCAGGCGGCGCGTGGCCGGAATGTCCAGCGGATGGTTGGTCGCCGGATTGATGGCCGTGCCACGGTCGAAGGGGGTCAGGAACTCGCGGTGTTCGTACGCCAGCAGTACTTGGGTGTTGTCGCCATACCAGGCCAGCGACGGCGCGATCAGGGTTTCGCGATGCACCCCAAAATTGCGCCAGTAATCTTCATCTTCATGGTCGATGATCATCCGGTAGGCCAGCCCCGAGTCACCCAGCGGGCCGGTGCTGTCGAGGCTGCCACCGCCGCCGTTTTTACCCGAACCGTAGGTTGACCCACGCACCGTCACCGCGTTGTACTGCTCCAGCTGCGGCTTTTTGCTGACCACGTTGACGACACCACCCGGATCTTGAATCCCGTAGAGCAACGAGGCCGGCCCCTTGAGCACTTCGACCCGTTCGGTGGTAGCGTTCATCGCCCGGCCCTGCACCAGCGGCATACCGTCGCGCATGATCGAACCGTCACGGTTGTCACCAAAGCCGCGCTTCATCACCGAGTCCTGGGTACTGCCCAGCGTGTTGCCCTGGGTGATGCCGCTGACATTGTTCAGTGCATCATCCAGATTGCGCGGCGCCTGGTCGCGAATCACCTGGGCGGCAACCACATTGATGGTTTGCGGCACTTCCATGGATGAGCCCGTGCCGCGCATCACCGAAGTGGTGGCTGGTGGCTGGTAGCTGGTGTCGGTTGTGGCCAGCGAGGTAATGCTGGTGGCCCCCAGGTTCAGGGCGTCTGCGGTGGGCTGGGGTTCGAGGGCAAAGGTGTTGGCGTCGGTACGCCGCCCATTGAAGCCAGACTGTGCGAGCAACTGCTGCAAAGCCTGCCCGGCGCTCATGCGCCCCTTGATCGCCTGAGCCTGAAGGCCAAAGGGGGCTTCATCGGTGTAGACCACGCTCAGGCCGGTCAGCCGGGAAAAGTCGTTGAGCGCCTGGGGCAGAGGTTTCGCCGGCTGGTTGAAATCGAACAAGGCTTCGGCCTGCTGTTGCGGCGCCTCGGCAGCCATGGCCGCATAAAGCGGGTTTAGCGCCAACCCGGCCATCACGAATGCAGAAGCTCCCAACCACTGTTTCACCGAACTTGCCCTGGACTTCATGCTCATGACCTGTGTGTTGACCTGATACGGAATACGAATTTTTCGCATTTTCAAGCACTACACGGATTGGGCCGGGGTTTACCTCACCACGCAATGAAAAAAAATCCGCGATGACGCCACAGACCGCCTGTGGGAAAACGGAGGGAGCAAACCCGCTCCCACAGGGATATGTGGAGGGCGCGTCAACGCAACACAATCAGCCCTAACACGCTGTGCTGCTCAAATCCGAGCACGCCCTGCAACGAATTGAGCACGGCTTGCGGGTCCTGGCTGGGGAAACTGCCGCTGATTTTCCTGGCACCCAACTGGCTGTTGAGCAACACAATCTGCCCCGGGTAATAACGCCTGAGATCGGCCACGACATCAGCCAGCGGGGTTTTGTAATAGCTCAACCAGCCCGAGCGCCAGCCCAGACGGCTCTGGCTGTCAACGTGATGCACGGCATCGGTAACCCCAACGTCGTAGGCAATTTGCTGATCGGCAGTAAGAATCTGCTGAGCCGAATCCTTGCCAGCCTTGACCCCTACCCGCCCGGACAACACCGTGACTTGCGCCCCGCCCGGTTGCAGGCGCACCTCAAATTCGGTGCCCAGGACCCGCGCTTCACCGCCGTCGGCATCTACCACAAAGGGCGCGCCGGTATGGGTGACGTGAAAGAAGGCCACGCCTCGGCGCAATTGCACATGGCGTTCACCACCACTGAAGTTCACCGCAATGGCGCTGTCGGCATCCAGCGTGACCTGCGTTTGATCGGCCAGCAGCACAGTGCGCACTTGCCCAGGCGCGCTCACATAGTCAGCGCCCAGATCGTCCACCCAGCGCGCCGGTTGCCAACCGGCAAATACACCGACCATCAGCAGCAGGCATGCAGCAATGGCCAACCCACCGGCCCAATGCCGCAGGCGACCGCGCCGGGATGTATCCATAGCCGACAGATAACGCTGAAGGGCCAGCGACTCTTCGTCAGCCAGGGTACTGGCCGCCACTTCACTCAGCTCCCACACCACCTGCGCCTGGACATAGGCCTCGGCATGGGCAGGGTCAGCCTGCAGCCAGCGACTGAAGGTGGCCTGATCGCCACTGTCGGGCCGGTCGTGCAGCACACTGAGCCAGTCCAACGCGGCACGCTCTTGCTCGGCTGTCACGGCAACTCTCGAATGGCGGTTCACAATGCTGTCCCTGATGGCGGCTCACGCAGACTGGCCTTGCAGGCCTCCAGGGCACGCATCATGTGTTTTTCGACAGCACTTTGCGACACGCCCATGACCTTGGCGATCTCGGCATAGGTGCGACCGTGAATACGGTTGAGCAAAAAGATATGCCGCGTGCGCTCGGGCAGGCTGCGCAATGCCGCCTCGACCTGGCGCAAGTCATTTCCGGCTTCCAGAGCGGCCTGGGGCTCGCAGCTTCTGGCGTCCGGTTCAGGCTGCCAGTGATGGCTGACCCGCTCGCGCGTACCTTCGCTGCGCAAATGGTCGATGGCGATATTGCCCGCACAGCGCAACAGATAGGTGCTCAGCTCTTCAACCTGCACCAACGGCCGCCGCCAAAACCGCAAAAACAAATCCTGCACCAGATCCGCGGCCGTAGCCCGGCAGCCCACGCGGCGGCTCACCAGCGCTTCCATCTGCGGACGTTGGCTAAGAAACACCTGCAGGAAATGCGCTCGTCCCTGGCGCGGTTCGCTGGTAGGGCCATCCTTGAGTTCGGGTGGGGTCATGGAGATCGATGCGCAGGCAAAAGGAAAGCGATACTAATGATAAATATTCTCATATGCAAAAGCAGATGACGGGCTGCGCGACCGCCCTTGATAAGTGGTGATTGCTCAATGCATAAAGCCACCCCTACAATGCGAACAATTCTTGTTCTCTAAAGCGTTATTCAGCGCAGCCGGAGTGGTCGTTGTCGCAGTCAAACACCGTCGAGGTTCTGTATCAGGACCACCACAGCTGGCTCACGGGATGGTTACGGCGCAAGCTCGGCTGCCCGCAGAATGCCGCCGACCTGGCCCAGGACACTTTCATGCGGCTGCTGACCGCCCGCGAAACCCCGGCCCCTGGCGAACCCCGGGCGTTTTTGACCGTGGTCGCCAAGCGCGTGCTGTTTAATCACTATCGCCGCCAGGATCTGGAGCGCGCCTACCTGCAGGCCCTGGCTGACCTGCCCGAACAGGTTGCCCCCAGTGAAGAAGAACGCGCAATCATTCTGCAAACCCTGATGGAGCTCGATCAATTGCTCGACGGCCTGCCTTCCCCGGTCAAACGGGCCTTTTTACTGGCTCAGGTCGATGGCCTGGGCTACGCAGAAATCGGCGCTCAACTGGGTATCTCGATTGCCACGGTCAAACGTCATTTGAGCAAGGCAGCCCTGCGTTGCTACTTCGCCCTGTGAACGGTGCCTTCAATGCACCGCCCGACATCGGCACGGCGGTGGCCGAGCAAGCAGTCAGCTGGCTGGTCGAAATGCAGGGCGGTGCGCTCAGTCCCAGGCGCCAGCAGGCCTGGGAGCAATGGTTACACGCCCATCCTGAACACCAGCGGGCGTGGGAGCATATCCAGCGCATCAACCAGCGCTTGCGCGGTTTGTCGTCGCCACTGGCCCATGCGGCCCTGAACGCGCCCAAAAGCAGCAGTCGCCGTCAGGCATTGAAGCTGTTGCTGCTTTTAGGCGCAGGCTCGGCATTGACCTGGGGCCTGCGCGAGCAGTTGCCCGTCACCCCGTTGCTGGCAGACTTCAGCACACCGGTGGGCCAGCGGCGCAACCTGCAGTTGCATGATGGCAGCCAGCTCCAGCTCAACACCGCCAGCGCGGTGGATGTGAAATTCGATGCCCAGCAACGAGTCATCCGCCTGCTCGAAGGCGAAATGCTGCTCACCGCCGCCCGGGATTCGCGGCCCTTGCAGGTGCTCACCGCCCACGGCAGCTTGCAGCCCCAGGGCGCCCGCCTGAATGTGCGCCAATTTGGCGAGCATACTGAAATCGCCGTATTCGATGGCCGGGTAGCGCTGATGCCAACAGCGCATACGGGTAGTGCATTGTGGGTTGAGCCGCACCAGCAACTGAGCTTCACCCGCCAGGCCTGGAACACCCCGCGCCCTCTGGATGCGGGGAGCGGTGCGTGGACCGACGGCATGCTGGTTGCTGCGCATATGCGCCTGGCGGATTTTCTCGTCGAACTGGGCCGCTATCGCCGGGGCCAGCTCAACTGCGACCCAAAAGTCGCCGACCTGCTGATCTCCGGCACCTACCCGGTGGACGACAGCGAACGCGTGCTGGACCTGCTTGCCGTCAGCTTGCCAGTGCGAATCAAGCGCTTTACCCGCTATTGGGTAACGGTTGAAGCGCGGGTGTAACGGCTCTGTGCAAACGGACGTGTTGTAGCAGCGAGCTTGTTGTGGGAGCGGGCTTGCTCGCGATGGCAACAACGCGGTCTGCCAGTCACACCACGGCGATCCAATCGCGAGCAAGCCCGCTCCCACAAAGGGTGTGCATTTTATTTTCAAAAAATGTGAGCCGATTTCGGATCTGGCGTGACAGAGAAGGTAAGCCACTTAGATTCTCATCCCCACAGGATCCCTCATGCCCGCTCAGCCCTTCCGTCTTACGTCCCTGGCCCGCTTGCTATTAGGTGCCAGTTTGAGTTTCAGCGTCCTGCCGATGGCATTTGCCGACGCCAAGGCTTACCACATCGCACCGTCATCGCTGGAAAACGCTCTCAACCAATTCGGACGCGAAGCCGGGGTGCTGATTTCGTTCAGCTCCGCCGCCGCCAGCGGTATTCAGAGCAAGGGCCTGGAAGGCACCTACGATCCAGAACAAGGCTTGCAGGCCCTGCTTGAAGGCACTGGCCTGCAAGCCCGCGCTGAAGGCCTGGGGGCATTCAGCCTGCAACCTGCAACCACCTCGACAGCTCCGGCAAGCATTGAGCTGGGCGCTTCCAGCGTGGTGGGTGACTGGCTCGGCGACGCGGCGCAAACCGATGTGTTCGAACACCCCGGCGCCCGCGACGTGATCCGCCGCGAAGAGTTTGAACGCCAGGGCGCTACCAGCGCCCGCGAAGTGCTCAATCGCATCCCGGGCGTCAACGCCCCGGAAAACAACGGTACCGGCAGCCACGACATGGCGCTCAACTTTGGTATCCGTGGGTTAAACCCACGCCTGGCAACCCGTTCCACCGTGTTGATGGACGGCATTCCCGTGCCCTTCGCCCCCTACGGTCAGCCGCAGCTGTCGTTTGCCCCCATCAGCATGGGCAATATGGATGCGGTAGACGTAGTGCGTGGCGGCGGTGCCGTGCGGTATGGCCCGCAGAACGTCGGCGGTATCGTCAACTTCGTGACCCGCGCCATTCCTGACGAACCGACTGTAAAAGTTGGCCTGCAAACCGAAACCAGCCCATCGTCCACCCAGGATGGCTTCAAGAAAACCGCCAACCTGCTGGCCGGCGGCACCGCCGACAACGGCCTCGGCGGCGCCCTGCTGTATTCCGGCGTACGCGGCGGCGACTGGCGCCAGCATAGCGACACACGCATCGACGACCTGATCCTCAAGGGCAACTATCAGATCGACGAAGCCAACAGCCTGCACGCCATGGCCCAATACTACGATGGCGAGGCCGATATGCCCGGCGGCCTGAGCACCGCGGCCTACAAGGCTGACCCGTATCAGTCGACCCGCCCCAACGACAAGTTCTGGGGCCGTCGCACCCTGGTCAACTTTGGCTATCGCTACCAGGAAGATCGCCGTGAATTCACCGTCAACAGCTTCTTCACCAAGACCCTGCGCAGCGGGTATCTGGACCAGGGCAGCTTCCTCTCGCTGTCACCGCGGGAATATTGGGTGCGCGGGATCGAAACCCGCATAGCCCAGGGCTTTGATCTGGGCAACAGCAGCCACGAAGTGGGCGCAGGTTATCGTTATATCAACGAAGCCGGCCATGAGTTGCGCTACCGCACGCCGATTGCCGCCAATGAACTGCCCACCACCAACAGCCGCAATGACCGCGACACCCGTGGTGCCACCGAAGCCCATGCATTCTTTATCGACGACAAGATCGACATCGGCAAATGGACCTTCACTCCGGGCATTCGCTACGAAATGATTGAACAACAGCAAACCAACTTGCTGACCAACGTCAAATACAAGGGCGACTACAACACTCCGCTTCCAGCCCTGAACGTGATGTACCACGTGACCGACAGCTGGAATCTGTATGCCAATACCGAAGGCTCCTTCGGCAGCGTGCAGTACAGCCAGATGCCGAACCGGGTCATCGGCGGCGAGGTAAAACCGGAAAAAGCGCGCACCTGGGAAATTGGCACTCGCTACGACAATGGCAACCTGCGCGCGGAGATCGGCGCATTTCTGATCAACTTCAACAACCAGTACGACAGCAACCAAACCACCGACACGGTGATCGCACGGGGCAAGACCCGTCATCAGGGCATCGAGGCCAGCGTCAACTACGCGCTGGATGGCCTGAGCCCGGTACTGGCGGGGTTCGACGTATACGCCACCTATGCCTATGTTGACGCGACCATCCGCGAAGATGGGCCGAACAAAGGCAATCGTGTGCCGTTCTCCTCGAAAAACAAAGGTAGCATCGGCGTCGGCTATACCGAGGGGCCGTGGAAAGCCAACCTGGACAGCACCTTCCAGAGCAACCAGTTCGCCGACAACGCCAATACCCGCGCCGAAAGCGCTGACGGCAGCACCGGTTTGATCCCAGGCTATATGGTCTTCAACAGCCGTGTGGGCTATGACTTTGGCCACCAGCTGTCCGACCTTAACGTGGCTGTGGGGGTCAAAAATATCCTCAACCACGAGTACTACACCCGCTCGTTTGACGACAACAACAAGGGCAAATACGTGGGCGAGCCACGCACGCTCTATGTACAAACCTCTGTCGCATTTTGATTTAAATTGGCTAAAGCCCGCACACGCGGGCTTTTCCTACAGACAAAGACTGACACCGGTCACGACTTGAAAGACTTCCTGAAAATAGTGCTTGAAATATTTGCTCATCGGCCCAAACACTGTAACTGAGCGATGACGATGAACCTTTGTACACCCAAGGCCGTCAGACCTCACACGAGCACGCTTATATAAGGGAAGAACTATGCTTACTCACGTCTTTTCCGATAAACACATCGACAGTGACAAACGCACCCAGGACTGGGTCACCGCTACTGTTGAAGTCACGCTCGAACGCCATTTGGAAGATCTGACCCGGGTCGAGGTCCATCTCAGTGATGAAAATGGCGGCAAGTCCGGTCCCAAGGACAAACGCTGCAAAATGGAGGCTCGACCTAAAGGACACCAGCCAATTCTCGTATCCCACGACGCTGATTCACTGACCCAGGCTGTGGAGGGTGCTGCTCAAAAACTGGAGCACGCTCTGGAGCACCTGTTCGGCAAGCTGCGTGGCAAACGTACAGTGACCCTCGCCCCGGAAGGGTTTGAGGCAAAAGAGCCAAAGCAGACCGCTGATGACTTGCTTGAAGAAGAGTTCCTGGAGAAAGAAAAGGAACTCGACAAGATCAGCTGATTGAACGTCAGTGAGGCACAAAAAAGGGCGGGCTTACCTTGGTAAGCCCGCCCTTTTTCATATGTAAAATCGACTTACAACTCCCCCTTCTCCACTTCCGGATGCTCGCCGGAACCGGCACCGGTTTTGCGATGAGGGTTCTCGATCTTCACCGACGGGAACTGCGAAGACGCATAGCGCACCACCAGAATGGCGAAGGCTAGCAACAGGATCGCCCCGGTCAGGTACACCACTCCCATGTCTGGCGGGTTGTGATGGGACACATTGGAAATCAGCAAGCGGGTCAGCGCCGTGATCGCCACATAAATCAGGAAGCGTACGGGCATGTGGTTGGTCTTGAAATAAATCCCGACCATTGCCCCCAGCTCGAGGTAGATAAACAGCAGCAGGATGTCATCAATCGTGATGTTGCCCTTCTCCACCATTCCCAGGAATTCCATCACCGCCGCCCAGGCAGTGACCGCGCCAATGGCAAACAATGCCAGGTAATGGAAGGTTTCGACGAACAGGTTGCCCATCGACTCGGCCAGTTCATGAACCTGGCGACGTAGCTTCTCAGCTTTGTTAACTCTCACGATGCAGCTCCTTGAATCGACTCGAACGGATCATCCGCGATGCACATGACGCTTTTAACATGCAGAAAAAAGGCCATGTGGCAGCCTGATGCTGCTCACTTAAGATGATGGCGGGCGGCAATTAGACACGTCAGGCGCCCGCTGCGCCTATCAATTACAGCTAGAGTGAAAAAGCCGCTATTCAAATCCCGATGATTGGCTTATCCTTTTAGCTGTATATAAATACAGTAATCGCTAGATAATTTACGTGAAGGCATATGAGGTGGTAAATGGCCGTCGAAGTGGTATACCGCAGCAGCCGAGATCTGGAGCGTTTGTTCATGGATAAAGCCGAAGCTGACCGTCATGACAAAATGCTGGAACTGGCAGAGTTGCTGGCCGAAGTGTTGCAAAAAGCTGTGCCGTCCCTGAACGAGCAGCAAGTCGAAGAAGCCGGTATCTACATGGCGAAAAATCGCGATGTGTTTGCCAAGGCATTCAAGAGCCAGCCGGACGCCCTGTCCGAGTTGCTGGTCGACAGCGAGTAATCGCCCCCGGTTCTCGCTTGACTCTCCCCTACGGGGCAGCCTCTACCCTCAAAGGCCCCCTTTGAGGTTGGCGTCATGATGAGCAAGCGAGTACTGGTGATTCTCGGTCACCCCGGCACGAACAGTTTCTGTAGCGCACTGGCAGACAGCTACATAGCTGCCGCCAAGGATGCCAGCCATGAAGTACGCATCATGCGCCTGGGCGCCCTGCGCTTCGACCCGGTGCTGCGCGAAGGCTATCAGGAGGTCCAGGCACTGGAGCCTGACCTGCTCCACGCCCAGGCCAACATCCTCTGGACCGAACACCTGGTGCTGGTCTACCCGATCTGGTGGGGCGGAATCCCCGCATTGCTCAAAGGCTTTTTCGATCGCATCCTGCTGCCCGGTTTTGCCTTTCAATACCGCAAGGGCAAGGCTTTCCCCGACAAGCTACTGAAAGGCCGCAGCGCGCACCTGCTGGTGACGATGGACACCCCGCCGTGGTACTACAGATGGGTGTACCGCATGCCGGGGTTGCATCAGATACGCAAAACCACACTGGCGTTCTGTGGCATAAAACCCACCGCCACCCTGACGTTTGGCCCCATCCTGAACGCCACGCCTCATCAAAGAGACGCCTGGCTTCTAGAGGCACGCAAGCTCGCCACTCGATAATTCGGCGGGCGGCGATTAAAAGGACTTTTCATGTACATCGGCAAAGCCGCCCAATTGTCGGGCACCACCGTCAAAAGCATTCGCCACTACGAAGAAATCGGCCTGTTACCTGCACCGCAACGCCGTGGCGCTTATCGCATCTACAGCGAGCAAAGCGTTGAACTGCTGACATTTATCAAATGCGCGCAACAGCTGGGCTTCAAGCTCAAGGAAATGCAGGCCATCCTTGATCAACACCGCGGCCAGACGCTGCCATGGGAGGTCGTGAGCAACGCCATCGCCCGCAAAAAACACGCCGTAATGAATCAGATCGAAGCGTTGCAACAGGTGCATGCGGGGTTGGAAGAGTTTGAAACACGCTTTGCCATGGAAGGCCCGGAACTGGACCTGGCCTGTGTTCAGTCCTTGGGGTACAACAATTGATGAGCCAGCTCGTCCGAAACCCGTGCCGGTGAACGCTTTTCGGCCTGGGCGTGAGCATAGATGCCGGTCAGGCGCTGACTGATCTGCAGCAACTGCTGGTTGATGGCCTCGGGGGCGGCACCTTCATGGGTCAGGGCCATATAGATCAGCCCGCCGGAATTGATGACGTAATCCGGGGCATACAAGATCCCCCGCCGCTCGAGCTGATCGGCCACTTGTAGATTGGTCAGCTGGTTATTGGCACACCCGGCCACAGCCGAGCAGCGCAGTTGCGCGACGCTGTGCCAGTTCAATACGCCGCCCAGACCACACGGCGCAAGGATATCGCAGGGTGTGCTGAGCAAGGCTTCGCAGGCAATCGGGTGCGCCCCCAGTTGTTCCATGGCCAGGCGCACTTTGCCGGGGTCGGTATCGCAGACCAGCAATTCGGCGCCCGCAGCATGCAGCTGTTCGGCCAGCGCGTAACCCACTTTGCCCAGGCCCTGCACCGCCACCCGCAAACCTTCGAGGTTGTCGCTACCCAATCGCGACGATGCGGTGCTGCGAATGCCGGCAAAAACCCCCATGGCCGTATGCGGCGAAGGATCCCCCGCAGCAGTGGTGCTGGTGACATGCCGGGTGTGCTGGGCAATGCAGTCCATATCGGCAGTGGAGGTGCCGCTGTCAATTGCCGTGATATAGCGCCCGTCCAGTTGGTCCACACAGCGACCAAAAGCCTCAAACAGCGCCGCGCGACTATCAACGTGGGCCGCACGCACCACCACCGCCTGCCCCCCTCCAACAGCCAGCCCTGCCAGCGCGGCTTTGTAGCTCATGTCTTGGGCCAGGCGGATGGCATCACCGACTGCACTTTCGTCATTGGGGTAAGCAAGATAACGACAGCCCCCCAGCGCCGGCCCCAGACGAGTGTTGTGGATGGCTATCACGGCTTTAAGGCCTGTAACGGGGTCTACACTAAGGTGCAGCGACTCGAGCTGAGCGCTTTGCATAAGAGCAAACATCATCAGGCCCTCGAACGATTATGGGTAAACGCCAGTATAGGTGGCGCCAGAAAATTCGTTGAAGAGCTCAGGAATAAGCCTGCGCGGTTTTCAGGGTTTCGGACATATCCCGGCGGGATAGGGTTCTGTGGGAGCGGGCTTGCTCGCGATGCAGGCAATGCGGTTATTACGCAAGACCGCGTTGATTCGATCGCGAGCAAGCCCGCTCCCACACACAGAGTGAAGTCAGGCAGGCGTGTCAGGCTGATTGGCCGGATGCGCCAGGATAAAGGCCGGGTTTTGCTCAGCCAGCGCTGCCACTCGGGCAATGCGCGGGTACGCCGCCATTGGCACGCCAAAACGCTGCGCCGCGTACAGCTGAGGGATCAAATACACATCCGCCAACCCAGGCTGCGCGCCAAAGCAGTAACCTTCGTCACCGATCAACTGCTCGATGGCTGCCAGTCCTTGGCCGATCCAGTGACCGATCCACTCCACCACCTGCTCCTCATCCTGCCCCAACTGGCGCAGTCGATTGAGCACGCTGACGTTGTGCAACGGGTGGATATCACAAGCAACCAGAGCCGCTACCCCCCGTTCATGAGCGCGGGTGGCGAGGTCAGCGGACAGCAGCGCCACCTGGGGATAGCGCTCTTCAAGGTACTCGATGATTGCTGGCGACTGGGTCAAGACGCAGCCTTCATCGGTACGCAAGGCCGGCACGCGGCCCTGCGGGTTGATGGCCAGATACGCCGGCTGACGGTGTTCACCGCCAGCCGGTACGAGCAGATTGACCGGCACCGCCTGATAATCCAGCCCTTTCAGGGCCAGCGCGATACGCACCCGGTAAGACGAGGTTGAGCGGTAATAGGTGAAGAGTTCCATGACCCGCTCCTTTTAGCGCGCGGCAACAACCTTGCCCCGGCACTCGCCAAAACCGATGGAAGCATGGCCTTCACGGGCGCAGCGGGCACGCAGGATGATTTCGTCACCATCCTCCAGAAATTTACGCACTTCGCCTGAAGCCAGTTCTATCGGGTGTTTACCGCCCTCGGTGATTTCCAGCAGGCTGCCCAGTTGCGAACGGGCCGGGCCCGACAAGGTGCCCGAACCGAACAGGTCACCGGACTGCAACTGGCAGCCGTTGACGCTGTGGTGAGCCACCAGTTGGGCCGCGGTCCAGTACATGTTCAGGCTGTTGCTCAAGCCCAGACGATGGGCTGGCAGGTTCTGCTCACGCATCGCCTCGGTCAGCAGCAGCACTTCAAGTTCGATATCCAGCGCGCCATTGGCCTGATCCCTGGTATCGAGCAGGTAAGCCAGTGGCTGTGGATCACCCTCAGGACGGGCCGGTTGCGCGCGACGGAATGGTTCCAGCGCCTCGGCACTCACCACCCACGGCGAGATACTGGTGATAAAGCTTTTGGACAGAAACGGGCCCAGCGGCTGGTATTCCCAGGCCTGGATGTCCCGTGCCGACCAGTCATTGAGCAGGCAGAAGCCGGCAATGTGCTCTGCAGCTTCGCTGACCGGGATGGCATCGCCCATGTCATTGCCTTTGCCAACCCAGATGCCCAGTTCCAGTTCGTAGTCCAGGCGGGCGCACGGGCCAAAGGTTGGCTCGGTCTGCCCGGCAGGCAAGGTCTGGCCTTTAGGGCGCCGAACTTCGGCACCGGACGGGCGAATGGTCGAGGCGCGCCCGTGATAGCCAATCGGCACATACTTATAGTTGGGCAGCAGCGGGTTGTCCGGGCGGAACAGCTTGCCGACGTTTTTGGCGTGCTCAATGCCCACATAAAAGTCGGTGTAGTCGCCGATTTTGGCCGGCAGGTGCATCTGGCAATCAGCTGCCAGTGGCAGCAGGCGGGAACCCTGGGCTTCGATTTTGCCGCGCAGGGAACTGCCCTCCCCCAGCAGTTCCTGCAAACGCTCGCGCAGGGCAACCCGGGCGCCCCGATCCAGGGCAAAGTAGCTATTCAACGCCCCGCCCAACGAAGCCTCTACGGCTATCTTGGCCTGACCTTCAAACAGCCCCGCTGCCAGCCCGGCTTCCAGGTCGAAAATGGCATCGCCAATAGCCACCCCGCTACGTGGCGCCGAGCCATCAATGCTGAAAATGCCCATAGGCAGGTTTTGCAGGGGGAAGTCGCTGTGGCCGTTGGCGGAGGCGATCCAGCTGCGGGTCAAAGTGGACTGGGTCATGGGTTATCTCCGGTTCGGGGTGAAGGTCACGGGCAGCGTGGCCCAGCAAGCGTCGTAGTTCGATTGCAGCTGCGGGCACTCCAGGGCGAACCGGCTGGGGCGCAACACCTGGCTGGTTTCGAACATAAAGGCCATGGTGTTTTCGATCTTGCTGGGTTGCAGCTCGGCCGCAATGGCTTTGGTACAGGTTTCGCCGTCCGGCCCGTGGGCGCTCATGCAGCTGTGCAGCGATGCACCGCCGGGCAGGAAGCCTTCGGCCTTGGCATCGTAACTGCCCTGGATCAGGCCCATGAATTCGTTCATCAGGTTGCGGTGGAACCAGGGTGGCCGGAAAGTGTTTTCAGCCACCATCCAGCGCGGCGGGAAAATCACGAAATCGAGGTTGGCCAGTCCCGGTACGCTGGTAGGCGAAGTCAAAACAGTAAAAATCGATGGATCGGGATGATCGAAGCTGACAGTGCCGATGGTGTTGAAGCGGCGCAGATCGTATTTGTACGGCACGTTGTTGCCATGCCAGGCCACTACGTTGAGCGGCGAATGATCCAGCTCGCAGCCCCACAACTCACCAAGAAATTTTTGCACCAGTTGCGTAGGGAGCGCACCGTCTTCGTAGTGGGCGAGCGGAGTCAGAAAGTCGCGAGGGTTGGCCAGGCCATTACTGCCAATCGGCCCCAGATCAGGCAGGCGCAGCGGTGCACCATGGTTCTCGGCAACATAGCCGCGGGCCTGCGGGTCAAGCAACTCGACACGAAACTTGAGACCGCGAGGAATGACCGCGATCTCCAGAGGCTGCAGATCCAGACGCCCCAGTTCGGTACAAATGCGCAAACGCCCCGACTCGGGAACCAGCAACATTTCGCCGTCGGCATTGAAAAACACCCGCTGCATCGAAGTATTGGCGCAGTAATGGTAAATGCTGATGCCCGAGGGTTTATCCGACCCGCCATTGGCCACCATGCCCACCAGGCCGTCGATAAAGTCCGTAGCCTCGGCAGGAATCGGCAGCGGGTTCCAGCGCAAGCGATTCGGCGTCACCGGGCCCAACGGGCCACCAGCCAGTTGCCGCTCCAGTTTGACGAACGCCGGATGGTTGGCTGACGGCTGGATGCGGTACATCCACGTACGCCGCGCCTCGCTGCGCACCATGGTGAACGCAGTTCCGGAAAACAATTCGGCGTACAGACCGTAGGGGGCTTTTTGCGGGGAGTTCTGACCCACCGGCAGGGCGCCGGGCAATGCTTCGCTGCTGAATTCGTTGCCAAACCCGGACAGATAGCCAAGACCTGACAAAGGCGAATCGACGTTCATGGAGCCTCCAGCATGGAGAAGGCAGATGACTGCGCCCTGCGCTGAAGGCATTTGCGCGTCGCTGCGTTATTTTTATCGTAATTCAATTACGCATAACGTAATTTGATTGGTAACAAGCGTCAAGCTATAAAGACGCCCATTCGTCCCGAGATATAAACACTTCCATGGAAAAGCCCCGCAGCAGCAACGACAGCACCGGCAAGCAAAAAGTGCGTTCGGCCGAGGTCGGCACTGACATCCTCAAGGCGCTGGCCGAGCTCTCACCCTCCACATCGCTGTCGCGCCTGGCCGAACACGTGCAAATGCCCGCGAGCAAGGTGCATCGCTATTTACAGGCACTGATTGCCAGCGGGTTTGCCGAGCAAAATGTCGCCACCAATCATTACGGTTTGGGGCGCGAGGCGTTGCGTGTGGGACTGGCTGCGCTCAACAGCATGGATGTGCTCAAGGTCGCCAGCCTGCCCCTGGCCGAACTGCGCGACGACTTGAACGAAACCTGCTTTTTGGCGGTGTGGGGTAACCAGGGCGCGACCGTGGTGCATATCGAGCCGGCGGTGCGGGCGGTCACGGTGGTGACCCAGCTGGGCTCGGTATTGCCATTGCTGAGCTCATCCACGGGGCTGGTGTTCAACGCTTTTTTACCGGATCGCGAAACCGCCGACTTGCGCGAACTGGAGTTCAAGACTGATCAGGTCCATCCGCTGCAAACACCTGCAGCCTACGTCGCACTTTGCAGTCAAATCCGCCAGCGCGGCCTGCACTTCGTCCATGGCTTGCTGATGCCTGGCGTCGATGCCTTGTCGGCCCCGGTGTTCAATGCGACCGGTCAGGTGGCGGCCGTACTGACAGTGGTTGGTCCCACCTCCCTGTTCCACGCCGATGAAAACGGGCCCGCAGCCAAACGCTTGTTGGCCGCGAGCCAGGCCATCAGTTGGCGGATGGGTTATCAGCCAGCCTGACAGCTCATTGTTTTAGACCATCCACTCGTATTTGGCCTCATCGAGCAGGTCTTTCATCATCTGCTCGATGTCGGCCATGGACGGTTGATCCACTCGCAGGCTGTCATCGAATGTCCAGGACCGGGAAAACACCCCCGACTCCCAGTCATCATGGGCCTGCACAGCGCCCCACTCCAGCGTATCCACACCCAGGCCGAGCAGGCTCTGACTGTACGTCAGGGTCTGGTCAACGATGTTGTTCACCGTATTGAGATAGATGCTTCTGCAATCCAGGCCCTGGGGCTGGAGTCGCTCGTCAAGAAACGAGCGCACGCGCTCGATCACTTCTGCGCTGGGTTTGAGGCTGAAGCTGTTGATCGGCGATGCGGGTTTTTCATTACGGGTCATGGTGAACCTCCTGTCAGTGCTCCAGGCCCATCCGGCGTCGTGCACGGTTCAAGTCGACCTGGAGAGTCCGTGTGAAGGCTCATTCAACACCGGGACGACAGCAGGTGTGCGGCACATAGTTACCGCACAAGGACTGTTGCCGTAGCTGTAATACAGATTGTCCCAAACCGGGCTTACTCCGCTGCTGGCCAGCCCTTAAGCTTGCCGGACTTCGCAACACGGACACGCATCGAGTCGCATCGACTCTGCTCTCCCCGATTTACCCTGACGTTGATTTGTAGCTCCTTGATGAACGTCTTCCTTGGCCGCTGTTTTACAGCGGCCTTTTTTATGCTGCCCAAAAAATTCTGTGGGAGCGGGCTTGCTCGCGATGGCATCGACACGGTTTTTCAGTCAGACCGAGTTGAGTCAATCGCGAGCAAGCCCGTTCCCACGGGGTATGTGGCGGGTTTAAGAACTAGAACACCATCGCCAGCAACGGCGCGGCAAACAGGTTAAGGATGCCGGTCAGCACCATCACCAAGCCTGCTACCGAGCCTTCCTCACTGCCCACTTCGCGGGCACGGCTGACCCCTGCGCCATGAGCGCCGATACCAAACAGGGCGCCCCGGGCCAGACTGCTGCGCAGCGGCAACCACTTGAGCAAAATACCGCCCAGCAACGCGCCAAACACACCGGTGAACATTACAAACACCGCCGTGAGCTCAGGTACGCCACCCAGATCCTGTGCCAGCGGCATGGCAAACGGTGTGGTGATGGAGCGCGGCACCAGCGACATGGTCAATGAGGTGTCCAGCGCCAGCGCCCGGGCCAGCCAGAATGAACTGCCAATGGATGCCGCGCTGCCCGCCAGCATCCCCAGCAGCAACGCCACCCAGTGACGGGCCAGCAACTTGCGTTGCTGCCAGATCGGTACGGCAAAGGCCACCGTTACCGGCCCCAGAACCAGCATCAGCCAATGGGTATTGCTTGAGTATTCAGCATAGGCAGTGTGCAACGGCACGGCCACGGCTAGCAGCAAGGCCGGGACCAGGATCAGCGGAGACAGCAGGTATCGCCCGGTACGCCGGTACAGCCAGCGGCTGAAGGCGTAGGTCAACAGCGTGAACAGCAGCCAGAACATGGGCATCAGTTCAAACTTCATGACGCATCCTCCAGCGGCACACCGCTTCCACCGTAAACGCCGTCACCACCATCACCAGCAAGGTACTCACGCCAATGACCAACAGGATGCGCCAACCTTCATCACGCACGATTACACCGTAATCAAGCAGGCTCATGAGTGCAGGGATGAAAAACAACAGCATTTCGGCCATCAACACACCGGCCCCCAATTGCAGGGTCGCCGGTCTGACCCAGCCCAGGGCAAACGCCAGCAACAGCAGCGCCATGCCCACCACCCCGCCCGGGATCGGCAAGTGCCCCCAGGTTGCCAGCTGGCAGCCCAGAAAATACAGCGCCAACAAAACGGCCAGTTCACTGACCAACCGACCCAGGCGTTTTACATCGAAGCGTTTCATGTTGTTTCCATTTCAGACAGGTTTCCAGTTTAAAGAGCCTGCTAACATCCCGGAAACGAATTGTCAGACTTGTAGCCATTCCAAAATGGAATCACGCCAATGGAATTCAAACACCTGCGCACCTTTGTCGAAGTCGCCCGCCAGGGCGGTTTTACCCCCGCCTCCCACAGCTTGCATATCAGCCAGTCAGCGGTGAGCAAACAAGTGGCGCAGCTCGAGCACAGCCTCGGTACACCGCTGTTCGACCGCCTGGGTTCTCAGGTGCGGCTGACGGCAGCGGGCAATGTGGTGTTGCAGCGGGCCGAAGGCATGCTGCGCTTGCATCGGGAGTTGTTGAGCGAGCTGGACGACTTGAGCCAGATGACCCGGGGGGAACTGCGGGTGGGCCTGCCGCTGCTGGGCAGCAACACCCTGTTTGCCGGGCTGTTTGCCGAATACCGTCGACGCTACCCGAATATCCGGGTGCAGTTGCTCGAAGAAGGCAGCTTGAATATCGAACAGGCCGTTTTGAGCGGCGAACTGGAGCTGGGCGGCAGCCTGACCCCGAATAATCCCGCGTTTGCTTATCAGCCGTTTTGTGACGAGCCGCTGGATGTTCTGCTCCCGGCCGATCATCCGCTGGCCGAGGGGCCTGGCGTAAGACTTGAGCAATTGGCTGATACGCCCTTTTTGCTCTACCAGCGCAGCTTTGTGCTCAACGACCGGGTGCTCAAAGCCTGCCAGCAGTCAGGCTTTACCCCCAACGAAGGCGGGCGCAGTGGCCAGGCGGATTTTCTGGTGGCATTGGTGGCTGCAGGCCAGGGCGTAGTGTTGCTGCCCAGTGTGGTCGCCCGTGGGCTGGTGCGCCCCGGGGTGGTGCGGCTCAAACTGCTCGCACCGGATGACTTGCGCTGGGATATCGCGTTTATCTGGCGTGATGGCGCGTATCTGTCACGGGCAGCCCAGGCCTGGCTTGAGCTGCTGCGTGAACGCCCGGTTACGGCTTCAGTGTTTTGATCAGTTCTGCAATCCACGGCTCGGAGTCTTCCTCCGGAGTCACCGTGACGCTGGAGTCCAAACGCAGCATCGGCAGCACTTCACGCACGCCAAGCTCGGCAAACAGTTCGCGCATTTGTTCACCACCGCCACAAAACGTGTCACCGTAACTTTCATCACCCAGAGCAATCACTGCCCCAGGCAGCCCGCGCCAGGCGCCTGGCAACTGGTCACGGATGGCGCTGTACAGCGGCACGAGATTGTCCGGCAGCTCGCCCATGCCCGTGGTCGAGGTCACCGCCAGCAGCGCTTCGGGAGCAAACGCCTGGAGATCTGCCAAAGTGGCGCGGGTATTGAGCAAAACCTCAAAACCGGCATCGGTCAGCAGTTGTTTCGCATTGCGGGCGACTTCTTCAGCGGTGCCATACACCGAGCCGGAAAGGATGGCGACTTTCATCAATCTGATCCTGTAGCTGACTAAAAGCCTGGGATATTAACAGGTCTGGCAGCGATGCCTTACCATGCGCCCATCTGTATGCCTCTCTGGAGAACCACTCAATGATCAACGCCCGTTTATTACAACGCATGGTGGACGCGTCGCAGGACGGCATTGTCGTGGCCGAACAAGAAGGTGAAGACAACATCCTGATTTATGCAAACAACGCCTTTGAAACCCTCACCGGCTACAGCCGCGACGACATCCTCTATCAGGACTGCCGCTTCTTGCAGGCTGGCGACCGTGACCAGCAGGGCCTGCAATTGATCCGCGAGGCGATTGCCAGCGGTCAGCCCACCCGCCAGATCCTGCGCAACTATCGCAAGGACGGCACGCACTTCTGGAATGAACTGTCGATCACGCCGGTGTTTAACGAAAACGACAAGCTGACATACTTTATTGGCGTGCAAAAAGACGTCACCTTGCAGGTAAAGGCCCAGCAGCGGGTCGCCCAGCTCGAAGCCCGACTGGCCTCGGCTCAGGCTGAACTGCAGGCGCTCAAAGCGACGAGCGGATTAAACAAAACGTAGAAATTACGGTCTGATAGTCGCTGTGACGATTTTTCAGACACCTTTTCGAGCTTTATCCATGTCGCACGATGCCCTTTTGACTCAGGACGAACTGGATTTCATCCAAACGATGCACCAAAACCCGCTGTTGAATAAACGGGATGCTTCGTCGAGCCTGATGGTCAACGGGATGTCGCAAATCCGCGATTTGCTGACACGCCTTGCCGCCCATGAACAGGTCACCATCCAGGCACAAATTGCCATTCAGCAAATGAGTTTTCCGCTGCGCCTGGTTGAAGACGAATTCCATGCCCAGCATCTGCAACTCGGCGCCCCGAGCATCTTCGAAGACGGGCCAAAGGCGCGCCCCTGGCGCCTGTCACTGGCCGAGCCGGTGCCGCTGGAAAATATCCGCGGCAAGGCAGGTCATCTGTGGGTAACCGAACTGTCATTCAAAGGCGTGCTGATTGAAATGCGTCACGACAGCCAGCCGCCACGCCAGTTTGCACAGTGGTTCAGCCCCGATGGATATGAGCGGATCAACCTGCGCGGCACCCTGGAGCGCAAAACGGAAACGGGCCTTTATGCCTACCGCCTAAGCCAGAGCGACAAGGGCGAAACCGAGCATCTGCGCCAGTACATCCTGCAACAACACCGCCTGGCGCACCCGGGCCTGCACGTCTGATCAACCCCCCGGCGTTGCCTTGAGTTCAGCATCCAGACGTTGATTGATCAGGCGTGACACACTCCCCAGGCAAGCGATGGATGAGTTCGCCAAAGCCTCCTGAACCACATCCGAGGCCTCACCTGCCAACGACACCGAGCAATTCAGGGTCTGTGCCAGGCGTGTCAGCCTGCGCTGGTGGACCGTGTTCAATGCATGGTTGGCAAACAGCACAACGGCCCGGGGCTCCAGCTTCTGGCAAACCAGTGACAACTCTTCCAATGGCTGACCTATGGCCACAACCCTGACCACGCGGTCATTACGAGTCAGCAGCAAGCCCGCCACCAGCAACTCCAGCTCGCGGCACAACTCAGGCATCGCCACCACCAGCACGCACGGGCGGGCAACAGCGGCCTGCAATTGAAGGCGATGCTGTACCCGACCGCGCAAGAAGCCGTCCAGCAGCAGCCATTCACTGGTACGGCCAAAAGTATCCCGGGTCCCAAGCAGTTGCTGCCACAGCGGCAGGAAAATCCCCTGAAACACAACGTCAATCGGGTAGCTGGAGAAAATCTGCCCGTAAAGACGCTCCAATTCGGGTTCGTTAAAGTCCGTGAGGGCGCTGCCAATACGGGTTTGCCAGTCGCGGTACTCACTGCTGGCGGGTGCCGGGACATCGACGGAACTGTTGCTTGCTAGCAATTGCGCGACTTTGCTGACAGAAACCCCACGCTCAAGCCAGCCCATGACCTGACGAATCGTTCCAATATCGCTCACGGAATACAGACGATGCCCACTTTCGGTGCGTTTTGGTTCGATCAACCCATAGCGGCGCTCCCAGGCACGCAGGGTTACCGGGTTGATTCCCGTCAGCCTGGCCACTTCCCGGATCGGATACAGACCCTGGCAATCATCAGCCTGGGCAATGGGCTCGAGTTCAGTAATCACAGGCATCGGCAGGGCAACAATCAGAAAGGGTGACTGGATTCTACCCGTCAATCCAGACCCTGTGGGAGCGGGCTTGCTCGCGGTGCAGGCCACGCGGTCTGTCAGGTGAGCGCGGTGATGCCCGCTCCCACAAACGGCGCTGTGTGTATTCAGGAACAATCCTTGCTTGTTTTTACGGACATGGCCCACCACCCCGGCGCCGTGTTTTGTGATTGCCCTACCCGGGCAGCATCAGCCTCATGGAGATACACAATGTCTACCTCCCCTGTCACATTGATGGTTGCGCGCCGTGTCGCCAAAGGCCGCTACCAGGAACTGATCGCCTGGCTGCACGAAGGCGAACAGCTGGCCACGGACTTTGCCGGCTACCTGGGCTCGGGCGTTCTGGCGCCGCCACCGGGCGACGACGAATTTCAAATCATCTTCCGCTTTGCCGACGAATCCACCTTGCATGCCTGGGAGCACTCCGTCTCGCGCAAGGCCTGGTTGCTGCGTGGCAGCGACCTGTTCGCCAACCCTTCCGAGCACCGGGTCAGCGGCATCGACGGCTGGTTCGGCAATACCGGGCAAAGACCGCCCCGCTGGAAGCAGGCAGTCGCCATCTGGCTGGCGTTCTTCCCGGTCTCACTCCTGTTCAACTTTGTATGCGCCCCCTTGCTCGGCGAGTTAGCCCTGTTGCCACGGGTACTGGTCAGTACCCTGGCCCTGACGCCGCTGATGGTTTACCTGTTTATTCCACTCTCTACCCACTTGCTGGCAGGTTGGCTGCACAGCACCCCAGGCAAACCCCTGCGCAGCGCTATCGCGACACCGCGCCACTAATCTCGGGCTTGGCCGTCAGGTCGCGGACACTGGTATAGTTTTGCCAATGCGCCGCGACTGTTTCCGGCTTTTGTGCACCGAGTACGTCATGCCCACTTCTACCGCACCGATTCTGATCACTGGCGCAGGCCAGCGCGTTGGCCTGCATTGTGCGCAGCAGCTGCTGGCCGACGGCTATCCGGTGATTTTCACCTATCGCAGTGAAAAACCCGGCGTGCAAATTCTCCGCGACCTGGGTGCCATTGCGCTGTTTGCCGACTTTTCGACCGAAGCCGGCATTCTCGATTTTATCGAACGGCTGAAAATACACACCGACAGCTTGCGGGCGATTGTCCACAACGCCTCGGCCTGGCTGGAAGAAACCCCACAGACAGAAACCAGCGCCTTTTTGCACATGTTCAGCGTGCATATGCTCGCGCCATATCTGATCAACCTGCATTGCAGCGAGCTGCTCAAACGCTCGAACCCTGCAGATATTGTGCATATCAGCGATGATGTAACACGCAAGGGCAGCAGCAAGCATATGGCCTATTGCGCAACCAAAGCCGGGCTCGACAGCCTGACCCTGTCATTCGCGGCTAAACTGGCGCCACAGATCAAAGTCAACGGTATCGCCCCGGCCTTGCTGATGTTCAACCCCGACGACGATGCGGCGTACCGCACCAAAGCGCTGGCCAAATCCGTGCTGGGCATCGAGCCCGGCGCCGAGGTGATTTACCGCAGCCTGCGCTATCTGCTGGACAACCCGTATGTGACCGGCACCACCCTGACCGTCAACGGCGGCCGGCATTTAAAATAATGCCGCCCCGCGAGGAAGTACTTAGATGAGCGCATCACTGCCTGAGCATTACCGCGAGATTCTTATTGGTTTAGGCGAAGACCCTGAGCGCGAAGGCCTGCTCGACACCCCCAAACGCGCCGCCAAAGCCATGCAATACCTGTGTCATGGCTACGAGCAGAGCGTGGAGAAAATCGTCAACGGCGCCCTCTTCGCCTCTGACAGTGACGAAATGGTGATCGTGGCCAATATCGAGCTGTACTCATTGTGCGAGCATCACCTGCTGCCCTTTATCGGCAAGGCCCATGTGGCCTATATACCGACGGGCAAGGTACTGGGGCTGTCGAAAATCGCCCGCATTGTCGACATGTTTGCCCGGCGCCTGCAGATCCAGGAAAACCTCACCCGGGAAATCGCGGACGCCATCGAAAGCGTCACCCAGGCTGCCGGTGTGGCCGTGGTGATCGAAGCCCAGCATATGTGCATGATGATGCGCGGCGTAGAAAAACAGAATTCGACCATGAACACCTCGGTCATGCTCGGCGCCTTCCGCGAACCGAGCACCCGCATGGAGTTCTTGCAACTGATTGGACGGAGCAAGTCGTAATGCCACAACTTCAGCCAGGAATGGCCCGTATTCGCGTCAAGGACTTGTGCCTGCGTACCTATATCGGCATCAATGAGGAAGAAATCCTCAACAAGCAGGATGTGTTGATCAACCTCACCATCCTCTACGCGGCGCAGGAGGCGGTGCGCGATAACGATATCGACCACGCGCTCAATTACCGCACCATCACCAAGGCCGTGATCCAGCATGTCGAAGAGAACCGCTTCGCCCTGCTTGAGCGCCTGACCCAGGAGTTGCTGGATCTGGTGATGGCCAACGACGCGGTACTGTATGCCGAAGTCGAAGTCGACAAACCGCACGCGCTGCGCTTTGCCGAATCGGTGTCGATTACACTGGCGGCGAGCCGTCAGTCTGCAACCTCATAACCCCGGTGAACCCCATGACACCTCAAGAACAGCTTGAACTGGAGGCAGCCGCCTTTCGCCGCCTTGTCGCGCACCTGGACAGCCGCAAGGACGTGCAAAACATAGACCTGATGAACCTCTCGGGTTTTTGCCGCAATTGCCTGTCCAAGTGGTACAAGGCCGCAGCAGACGAGCGCCAGATCGCCATCAGCCTCGATGACGCACGCGAAGTGGTCTACGGCATGCCGTATGCCGAGTGGAAAGCCCAGTACCAGAAAGAAGCCAGCGCCGAACAGACGGCGGCGTTCACCCAAGGAAAAAAGCATGACTGATTTGAACACCCTGCGCGCCAGCCTCAACAGCGGCGAGCACGTTTTTGCCGATACCCTGGCGTTTATTGGCGCGCACTACGATTACCAGCCTCAGAGCTTCATCAACGGCGGTGTGGAAAACGCTGCAGGGCAAAATGAAGGTTCGTGCAAGACCCTGGGCCTGGCCCTGCTGGAAGGTTTGAGCGACCAGGAAACCCTGCTGGCTTTCGGCGAACACTACCGCTCGGTACTGGCCACGCCTGAAGGCACAGACCACAGCAACATTCGCGCACTGATTGCCCACGGCCTGGCCGGGGTCAAGTTCGAAGCCCAGCCGCTTACGCGCAAGGCTTAATACTGCAACTCATCGTGGGAGCGGGCTTGCTCGCGATGCAGGCGCCGATTTTTTTTAGTTACACCGCTGCGATCCCATCGCGAGCAAGCCCGCTCCCACAGGGCAGACACAAAAAAACCGGCCAAGGCCGGTTTTTTTGTTGAGGCAGGCTATCAGAACTGGGCGTTCTGCAGGCCGTCCAGGTAGCGCTCGGTGTCCAGCGCTGCCATGCAACCGGCGCCAGCCGAGGTGATGGCCTGACGATAAACGTGGTCCGCCACGTCGCCCGCAGCAAACACGCCTTCAACGCTGGTCGCAGTAGCGTTGCCTTCACGGCCGCCCTGCACAACCATGTAGCCGTCTTTAAGCTCAAGCTGGCCTTCGAACAACGAAGTGTTCGGTGTGTGGCCGATGGCGATAAATACGCCATCGACTTTCAGCTCGTCAAAGCTGCCGTCGTTGTTCTTCAGGCGGGCACCGGTCACACCCATGTTGTCGCCCAGCACTTCGTCCAGGGTCGCATTCAGCTTGAGTTCGATCTTGCCTTCAGCAACACGGGCGTGCAGCTTGTCGATCAGGATCTTCTCGGCGCGGAAGGTTTCGCGACGGTGAACCAGGGTTACTTTGCTGGCGATATTGGCCAGGTACAGGGCCTCTTCAACCGCGGTGTTACCACCACCCACTACAGCAACAGGCTTGTTGCGGTAGAAGAAACCGTCACAGGTCGCACAGGCAGAAACGCCTTTGCCCATGAATGCCTCTTCCGACGGCAAGCCCAGATAACGGGCGCTGGCGCCGGTAGCGATGATCAGTGCGTCGCAGGTGAACGTACCGCTGTCACCCTTGAGGGTGAACGGACGGTTTTTCAGGTCCACTTCATTGATGTGGTCGAAAATGATTTCCGTCTCGAAACGCTCGGCATGCTCACGCATGCGTTCCATCAAGGCCGGGCCGGTCAGGCCGTGAACATCACCGGGCCAGTTGTCGACTTCGGTGGTGGTGGTCAGTTGACCGCCAGCCTGCATGCCCGTGATCAGCAGTGGTTTGAGGTTGGCGCGGGCCGCATAGACAGCGGCGCTGTAACCGGCAGGGCCGGAACCCAGAATAATCACACGCGAATGACGTACTTCAGACATGACTCACTCCTATGACCGCCCGCATTGAAACCGGGTCGGAACGCCGCTTTACCGGCTGGAATAAAAAGAAACCGTAAACCTGCCCAGGCTATGCCTGCAACGCGCAGATCCTGAAAAATATGGGTGAAGCATATAGAGGCCGCAGAGAGTAAGGAAATACGCATTAACAATCCAGCTCATAGCAGGTCTCTATGTAGTCGAAGTCGATTTTAGACGGCTTTGTTACAGTTATTGTCGATACTGCGACAAGGCTTTCGTCCTGCGGACAAAGCCGCTAAGGTCGCCCGGTTTTCCACTGTTCGGAGCACGCTATGCCCGCCCCTGTTCTCTCTGGCCCGCAGTACCTGCGTGAGGGCCTTAAGTTGATCCTCAGCCCAGGCTTGCGCCTGTTCGTGCTGCTGCCGTTACTGATCAATCTGGTGCTGTTCGTCGGATTGATTTATTTCGCCGGGCATCAGTTCAGCCTCTGGGTCGATACCTTGATGCCGACCCTGCCCAACTGGCTCGGTTTCCTCAACTACGTGTTGTGGCCACTGTTCGTGGTGCTGGTGGCGTTGATGGTGTTTTTCACCTTCACCATGCTGGCCAACATCATCGCCGCGCCATTTAACGGTTTTCTCTCGGAGAAGGTCGAAGCCGTGGTGCGCGGGGTCGATAATTCGCCACCTTTCAGCTGGGGCGAACTGGCCGCCATGGTGCCGCGCACCCTGGCCCGTGAAATGCGCAAGCTGGGCTACTTTCTGCCGCGGGCCATTGCCCTGCTGATCCTCTCGTTTATTCCGGTGCTCAACCTGATCGCGGCACCGCTGTGGCTGCTGTTCGGGATCTGGATGATGGCCATCCAGTACATCGACTACCCGGCCGACAACCACAAGCTGGGCTGGAACGAGATGCTCGCCTGGCTGCGCGAAAAACGCTGGCAGAGCATGAGTTTTGGCGGCATCGTCTATCTGGTGCTGCTGATCCCGGTGGTCAATATCCTGATGATGCCCGCAGCCGTTGCCGGTGCAACCCTGTTCTGGGTGCGCGAGCGTGGCGATGAAGCGCTGGCAGCCGCCAACCGCAGCCGCTGACTTCATCATTCCATCATCACCGTGACACATTGACGTCATGACCCCAACGCACACTGGGGTCATGACCACAGCCCTTCATATCGCACTTGTTACCGAAACCTTCGCCCCTGAAATCAATGGCGTGGCCAATACCCTTGGCCACCTGTGCGATGGCTTGCGCGCCCGCAACCACCGCGTGCAACTGATACGCCCACGCCAGAGCGCCGATGGCAATCAGCGCAGCAGCGACGACCTGATGCTCTGCCGCGGTTGGCCGCTGCCCGGTTATCCCGGCCTGCAATGGGGCCTGACCTCCACCCATCGCCTGACCAGGCGCTGGTGCCAGCACCCCCCTGACGTGGTTTATATCGCCACAGAGGGGCCCCTGGGGCTGTGCGCACTCAGGGTTGCCCGACGCCTCGGCATTACCGCGGTCACCGGCTTTCATACCAATTTTCAGCAGTACTTGCGCCAGCATGGCCTGACCCTGTTTACCCGGGCGCTGACTCACTACCTGCGCGGGTTTCACAACCGCTCGGCAATGACCCTGGTGCCCAGTGCCAGCCAACGCGTAGAACTTGAGCGCAGGCATTTTGAACGCCTGGAGCTGCTGCCCCGTGGCGTCGATAGCCAGCTGTTCAGCCCGGCAAAACGTCAGAATGCCTTGCGCCAGAGTTGGGGGCTCAGAGAAAACGATATTGCCCTGTTGTATGTAGGACGCTTGGCACCGGAAAAAAATCTGGACGCACTCAAGCGCTGTTTCGATGAACTACAAGCCCGTTATCCCGCACGCCGCTTCAAATTGATCGTGGTGGGCAACGGCTCAAAACGTGCCTCACTGGAAGCCTCGTTGCCTGAGGCCATTTTTTGCGGGCAGCAGTCTGGCGAAGCGCTAGCGTGCCATTACGCATCCGGTGACGTGTTTTTGTTTCCCAGCCTGAGCGAAACCTTCGGCAACGTGGTGCTCGAAGCCCAGGCTTCAGGCCTGGGAGTGGTGGCCTATGACGAGGCTGCTGCCGGCTTGCATATTCGTCATGGCTACAACGGCGTACTGGCCATGCCGGGGGATGAATACGCCTGGATCGAAGCCGCCTGCTGGCTGCTTGATGACCCGGAAACCTTGCGCACCCTGCGCCTCAATGCCCGCTGCCATGCCAGTCGGCAAAGCTGGACGGGGATTGTCGAGCAGTTCGAAAACCAGTTGCAGCAGGCTCGCCAGGGCCGCGAATACGCAGCCCCGGTGCCGGTTCCGATGACCGTAAAAAAGCCTTAGGCCAGGGACTTCTCAATGGCCTGAATGACCGTGGCATCGTCTGGGGCGGTACGCGGTGAGAAACGCGCCAATACCCGGCCATCCTTGCCAACCAGAAACTTCTCGAAGTTCCAGGTAATTTCCCCTTCAAATTCGGCGCCCTCGCCTGCCAGCAACCGATAAAGCTGATGGCGGTCAGGCCCGTTGACCTCAAGCTTGCTGCTCAGAGGGAAAGTGACGCCGTAGTTGAGGCTGCAAAATGCCTGGATATCCTGCTCGCTCCCCGGTTCCTGCCCGGCGAACTGATTGCATGGCACGCCTAGAACGCTGAAGCCCTTGCCCTTGAATTGCTGGTAGAGGTTTTCCAGGGCTGCGTACTGAGGGGTCAAACCGCACTTGGAGGCGACATTCACTACCAGCACCACTTTGCCTTTAAAAGTCTCCAGCGGCAGCGGCTTGCCATCCAGCGCGTCCAGGGTAAGTTCGTGAAATGCACTCATGACGGACTCCAAAAATTCCCGTATCCACATTCAAACAATCGTTCAGCCTGCCGATTGCCCTCATAATCCAGGATGCAAAAAGGCGCCCGTAGGCGCCTTTCCTGGCTAGCTCTCATGTGAGCGTAGCAGCACTTGTCAGTGCTGATGACCGCCTTCACCGTGTACGTGGCCGTGAGCGATTTCTTCTTCGCTCGCGTCACGGATGGCCACAACCTTGACCTTGAAGTTCAGACGCTGACCAGCCAGTGGGTGGTTACCGTCTACAGTCACGTCGTCGCCGTCCAGGTCACGGATGGTCACGATCTGCATTTGGCCGTCCGGCGCCGAAGCGTGGAACTGCATGCCAACTTCCAGTTGGTCAACGCCTTCGAACATGCTGCTGCTCAAGGTGCTGACCAGTTCGGCGGAGTACTCGCCGTACGCGTCTTCCGGCTCAACGGTAACGTCCAGCTCGTCACCGACGGCCTTGCCAACCAGAGCCTTTTCCAGACCCGGGATGATGTTGCCAGCGCCTTGCAGGTAAACCAGCGGCGCGCCGCCGGCGGAGCTGTCGATGACCTCACCAGCGTCGTTGGTCAGGGTATAGTCGATGGAGACAGCCTTGTTAGCGGCGATCGTCATGGGGCGAGACCTTTTGCAAAAAATAATGAGTTCGCAAGTTTAACCAAGCAATCGCCCGAAAGCGAACACAACCAAGACCAACGGATAATTTTGAAAACTTCAACGATCATTGGCTGGCGTCAGGATGAGGAGCAGCACTGGGTTGCCGTGCTCTCCTGTGGCCACACACAGCACCAGCGCCATCAACCGCCCTGGCAATCCCGGCCGTGGGTGCTTGATCCCGGGCAACGCCAGGCCAAAATAGGCCAGCCCTTTGCCTGTGGCTGGTGTGCTCAAGAGGCGGATAGCGCTAATCTTGGCAATTGATTCAGGCACAAGCCCCGTTTGAAGGGTGTTGCCCTTGCACTGCCACGTCAGGAAGCTCGCATGCAAACTTTCTTTATCGCGCCCACCGATTTTGGTGTGGGTCTGACATCCATTAGCCTGGGCCTGGTTCGCACTCTTGAGCGCGCCGGGCTTAAAGTCGGGTTTTTCAAGCCCATTGCCCAGCCGCACCCGGGGGATTTGGGGCCGGAGCGCTCCACTGAACTGGTGGCCCGCACCCACGGCCTCAAGCCGCCTACCCCGCTGGGCCTGGCCCATGTCGAGCGCATGCTGGGTGACGGCCAGCTCGATGAGTTGCTCGAAGAAATCATCAACCTCTATCAACAAGCGGCCATCGGCAAGGACGTGCTGATTGTCGAAGGCATGGTGCCCACCCGCACGGCCAGCTACGCGGCACGGGTCAACCTGCACCTGGCCAAGAGCCTGGATGCTGAAGTGATCCTGGTCTCGGCCCCGGAAAACGAAGTGCTGACCGAGCTGTCGGGTCGGGTGGAGTTGCAGGCCCAGCTGTTTGGCGGGCCAAAAGACCCGAAAGTGCTGGGCGTGATCCTCAACAAGGTGCGCACCGACGAAAGCATGGACGCTTTTGCGGCACGCCTCAAAGAGCATTCGCCGCTGCTGCGCAGTGGTGACTTCAAGTTACTGGGCTGCATTCCCTTTCAGCCCGAGCTGAATGCTCCACGCACCCGCGATGTGGCCGAATTGCTGGGAGCCCAGGTGCTCAATGCCGGGGACTATGAAACCCGTCGCATGTCGAAAATCATCCTCTGCGCACGCACGGTGCTCAACACCCTGCAACTGCTCAAACCGGGCGTGCTGGTGGTCACCCCGGGAGATCGCGACGACATTATCCTGGCCGTGAGCCTCGCTGCCATGAACGGCGTCCCGCTGGCCGGCCTGCTGCTGACCAGCGACACCCAGCCCGACCCACGCCTGATGGAACTCTGCCGTGGCGCCCTGCAGGCCGGGCTGCCGGTGCTGTCGGTGAGTACCGGCTCGTACGACACCGCCAACCGTCTCAACGGCCTGAACAAGGAAATTCCCATCGATGACCGCGAGCGCGCGGAAATCATCACTGATTTCGTCGCCAGCCACCTCGATGCCCACTGGCTGCACCAGCGCTGCGGTACACCCCGCGAAATGCGCCTCACCCCTGCAGTTTTTCGCTATCAGTTGATCCAGCGTGCCCAGCAGGCCAACAAGCGCATTGTCCTGCCCGAAGGCAGCGAACCCCTGACCGTACAGGCTGCGGCCATTTGCCAGGCACGCGGTATCGCCCGTTGTGTATTGCTGGCCAAGCCCGAAGAAGTCCAGGCAGTGGCCAAGGCCCACGGTTTTGAACTGCCCGAAGGACTGGAGATTCTTGACCCGGACCTGATCCGCGGCCGGTACGTCGAACCGATGGTGGCCCTGCGCAAAACCAAAAGCCTCAACGCGCCGATGGCCGAGCAGCAACTGGAAGACCCGGTAGTGATTGGCACCATGATGCTGGCTCTGGATGAGGTCGACGGTCTGGTATCCGGGGTGATTCATTCCACCGCCAACACCATCCGCCCTGCCCTGCAACTGATCAAAACCGCGCCGGGCTGTACGCTGGTGTCATCCGTGTTCTTCATGTTGTTCCCCGAGCAGGTGCTGGTGTATGGCGACTGCGTCATGAACCCGCACCCGAGCGCCACTGAACTGGCTGAGATCGCCCTGCAAAGTGCCGACTCTGCCGCTGCCTTCGGCATCACGCCACGGGTAGCCATGATCAGCTATTCCAGCGGCGAATCGGCCAGTGGTGAAGAAGTCGAAAAAGTCCGCGAAGCCACCCTTCTGGCGCACGAAGCGCAACATGCGCTGCTGATCGACGGCCCGTTGCAATACGACGCAGCAGCCAACGAAGTGGTGGCCAGGCAACTGGCGCCCAACAGCCAGGTGGCGGGCCGGGCTACGGTATTTGTGTTCCCCGACCTCAATACCGGCAACACCACGCACAAAGCCGTACAGCGCAGCGCCGACTGCGTCAGCCTGGGGCCGATGCTGCAGGGCCTGCGCAAACCGGTAAACGATCTGCCTCGCGGCGCACAAGTGGACGATATCGTCTACACCATCGCCCTTACGGCGATTCAAGCCGCCAACCGACCTATGGATGTGTAAATGCTGGACTTTCTGCCTGCGCCGATACGCGGCGTCATCGCTTCACTGCTGCTGGCGATCAACACCATCCTGTGTTGCACGCCGTTGTTTATCGTCGCGATTTTCAAGCTGTGCCTGCCGTTCCCGGCGGCGCAACGGCTGACCGACGAATTGATGCGCCGGATCCACGAAGCCTGGGTCGGCAACAACAACCGCTGGATGGACCTGATACGCAAGACCCGCTGGCATATCAAAGGCCTTGAAGGGCTGGACTATGAGCACTCGTATCTGGTGACCAGCAACCACCAGAGCTGGGTTGACATCATGGTGCTTCAATATGTGCTTAACAAACGCATCCGTCCGCTGAAGTTCTTCCTTAAACAGGAACTGATCTGGGTTCCGGTGATTGGCCTGGCGTGGTGGGCACTGGGCTTTCCGTTTATGAAACGCTATTCGAAGGCGTACCTGGCCAGGCACCCGGAAAAGAAAGGCGCTGACCTGGCAACTACGCGCAAGACCTGCGCCAAATTCAAGAACCAGTCGGTGGGCATCTTCAACTTCGTCGAAGGCACGCGCTTCACCGAAGCCAAGCATGCGCAACAGAACTCGCCGTTTCGCTACCTGCTCAAGCCCAAGGCCGGCGGTATCGCCTTCGTCCTGGACGCGATGGGCGAACAGCTGAAATCAATCGTCAACGTGACCATCCACTACCCGGGCGGGCGTCCGGGGTACTGGGACTTGTTGTGCGGCAATGTGAAGGACGTAGTCGTGGTGTTTGAAGAGCTGCAAATACCCGATGAATTCCTGGGCAAGAACTACGACCAGGACCCGGAGTACCGCCTGGCGTTCCAGGGCTGGATCAACCAGCTCTGGGAAGAGAAGGACCGCTTGCTGGAGCAGTTGCATCGGGACTATCCGGCACAGTGAAGAAGATCAAAAGCCCCTCACCCTAACCCTCTCCCAAAGGGAGAGGGGACTAAAGGCAAAAGCAGACCTGTACAACACCACAAATCAGCTCCCTCTCCCTCGGGAGAGGGCTGGGGGAAAATACAGCGCCCAACAAAAAGCCCGCCACCGATCACTCGGTGGCGGGCTTTTTAGTGCGGCTTAAATTGCGCCGCGTTGACGCAACAGGTCCAGCACCTGCTTGACGCTTTCTTCCAGTGACAGCGTTTGCGTGTCGACCACCAGGTCGGCATTCAACGGCACGTCATACGGGAAGGACTCACCCGGAATATTGTCGCCACCCGCCGCATACAAACCTTGCGGGTCTCGCTCGGCGCATACGGCCGGGGATGCCTGCACATACACGGTAAGCAGACGGTCGCTGCCGATCAGCGCCTTAGCCTGTTCACGGCCTTCGGCATCTGGTGCCACGAACGCGGCCAATGTCAGCAAGCCCGCTTCGTTAAACTGACGCGCCACGTGAGCGGCACGACGCCAGTTTTCCGTACGACCGGCACGATCCTGTGGCAGCCCCTTGTTCAGGTCATGGCGCAGGTTCTGACCATCGAGTACAAACACCGCACGGCCCATGTCGAACAGCTTGCGCTCAACTGCATAGGCCAGGGTGCTCTTGCCGGCGCCGGACAGGCCGCTGAACAGCACTGTGGCTGGCTGCTGGCCAAAGCGCTGGGCACGCTCTTCAACCGCCACATGCGCCAATTTGCCATGATGGGTCGCGGTGCCATGACTCAACGGCTGCGCAACGATCATCCCGGCACCGACAGTGCCATTGGTCAAACGGTCGATGATGATAAACGAACCGGTGGTGCGGTTGCTGGCGTAGCCGTCCAGGGCGATCGGTGCGTCGAGGCTGATCTTGACCTTGCCGATCTCGTTCAGTTGCAAGGCGCTGGCCGGGCCCTCTTCCAGGGTGTTCACATCGACCTTGTTGATGATGCTGGCAATCGAACCCGGTACATAGCTGGTGGCGCGCTTGATGTCGTACTTCTTGCCCGGCAGCATCGGCTCTTCAGCCATCCACACCAGCATGGCTTCGAAGTTGTCAGTCACCAGCGGCACATTGTCGGCATGCACCAACAGGTCGCCACGGGAGATGTCGATCTCGTCTTCCATGGTCAGCGTAACTGCCTGGCCCGGGCCTGCGTGTTCCAGCTCACCTTCAAAGGTGACGATGGATTTGACCCGGCTGCTCTTGCCCGACGGCAATACGACGATTTCATCGCCCTTGTGCACGATGCCGCTGGCCAGGGTACCGGCAAAACCACGGAAGTTCAGGTTCGGACGGTTCACGTACTGCACCGGGAAGCGCAGGTCGGTGAGGTTGCGGTCGGCCGCCACTTCCACGGTTTCGAGGATTTCCATCAGCGACTGGCCGGTGTACCACGGCGAGCGCTCGGACTTGTTCACCACGTTGTCGCCTTTAAGGGCGGACATCGGCACAAAGTGCAGGCTGGTAGGCTTCATCTTCAAGCCTTCGGCGAACTTCAGGTAGTCGGCCTTGATCGACTCGAACACACCCTCGTCGAAACCCTTGAGGTCCATCTTGTTGATGGCCACGACGATATGCTTGATGCCCAGCAACGAAGCAATAAAGCTGTGGCGACGGGTCTGGGTCTGCACGCCGTAACGGGCATCCACCAGAATGATCGCCAGGTCACAGGTCGATGCACCGGTGGCCATGTTGCGGGTGTACTGCTCATGGCCAGGGGTGTCGGCAATGATGAATTTGCGCTTGGCGGTGGAGAAATAACGATAAGCCACGTCGATGGTAATACCCTGCTCGCGCTCAGCTTGCAGGCCGTCTACCAGCAGCGCCAGGTCGATATCGTCGCCTGTGGTACCGCTTTTTTTCGAGTCGCGGGTAATGGCTTCCAGATGGTCTTCGTAGATCATCTTGGAGTCGTGCAGCAAGCGCCCGATCAGGGTGCTCTTGCCGTCGTCGACGTTGCCACAGGTCAGGAAACGCAGCATTTCTTTGCGTTCGTGCTGGCCCAGGTAGGCGAGGATGTCCTCGCTGATCAAATCAGATACGTGCGACATGACAACCCCTTAGAAATAACCTTGACGTTTTTTATCTTCCATCGAGCCTGCGCCATCGTGATCGATGACTCGGCCCTGGCGCTCGGAAGTTCGCGTCAGGAGCATTTCCTGGATGATGTCGGTCAGGGTTTCAGCCTCGGACTCCACCGCGCCGGTCAGCGGGTAGCAGCCAAGCGTCCGGAAACGGACCTTTTTCTTGACGATACGCGCCTTGTCTTCATCAGACAGGTGCTCAAGGATGCGCTCGTCGTCGATCATGATCAGCGTGCCGTTCTTCTCGATCACTTCGCGTTCTGCGGCGAAGTACAGCGGCACAATCGGGATGCCTTCGAGGTAGATGTACTGCCAGATATCCAGCTCGGTCCAGTTCGACAACGGGAACACGCGAATCGATTCGCCTTTGTTGACGTTGCCGTTGTAGACGTTCCACAACTCGGGCCGCTGATTTTTCGGGTCCCAGCGGTGCTTGCTGTCACGGAAGGAATACACGCGCTCTTTGGCACGGGATTTTTCTTCATCGCGACGCGCACCACCAAAGGCGGCATCAAAACCGTATTTGTCCAGAGCCTGCTTCAGGCCCTCGGTCTTCATGATATCGGTATGCTTGGCGCTGCCGTGGGTGAAAGGGTTAATCCCTTGTGCCACGCCGTCCGGGTTGACGTGAGTGATCAGGTCCAGGCCCAGCTCGGCGACCATCTTGTCGCGAAAGCTGTACATCTCCTGGAATTTCCACTGGGTATCGACATGCATCACCGGAAACGGCAGCTTGCCAGGGAAAAACGCCTTGCGAGCAAGGTGCAGCATCACGGCGGAATCTTTACCGATCGAGTACAGCATCACCGGGTTATCGAACTCGGCGGCCACCTCGCGGATGATGTGGATGCTTTCCGCCTCCAGCTGTTTCAGGTGCGTCAGTTTGTCGACCATGGCTACTCACGAAAGCTATCTTATGAACGGCCTGCGGGCCGTGTTCGAGGGGCGAATGCTAGCACAGCACCCTCTTCTATAGATGGCGCCAACTAGATCGAAACGGTCTAAGAATAGACCTCGGAGTTTGGGCGATTACTCCATGTGGGAGCGGGCTTGCTCGCGATGCAGGCAATGCGGTTATACAGCAAGAACGCGTTGATTCGATCGCGAGCAAGCCCGCTCCCACAGGGTTCAACTCCAATGCTCAGATCGGATTCGGGCAATCGATAAACAGGTGTTCCAGGGCGAAGCGCCGCGCCAGGTAATCCCCCAGGGCTTGCACGCCATAACGTTCGGTGGCGTGATGGCCTGCGGCAATAAAGCTGATGTCGTTTTCCCTGGCACTATGGAAAGTCTGCTCTGACGCTTCGCCACTCAGATACAGATCAACCCCCGCCTGTACCGCCTGATCGACAAAGCCCTGCCCGCCACCGGTACACCAGCCCACGCGGCGGATCATTTCGCTGCCTTCAATCAGCAACGGCTCACGGCCCAGCGCTTCTTGCACACGGCGGGCAAAATCGCGGGCCGTTACAGGCTCGGCCAAGGAACCCACCAGCCCCACCACTTTCGAATTGCCCGGTTCCAGCGGACCTTCGACGGTGATATCCAGCTGCCGGGCCAATTGCACGTTGTTGCCCACTTCTGGATGCAGATCCAGCGGCAAGTGGTAGGCCAGCAGGCTGATATCGTGCTTGAGCAGGGTTTTCAGGCGGCGCTGCTTCATACCGGTAACGCACGGGTCTTCGCCTTTCCAGAAGTAGCCGTGATGCACCAGCACCAGATCAGCCTGGGCCTCGACTGCGGCATCCAGCAATGCCTGGCTGGCGGTCACGCCACTGACTATACGCATCACCTGCGGGCGGCCTTCGACTTGCAAGCCATTGGGGCAGTAATCGCCGATGGCGGCACAGTTGAGGTAACGATTTGCCTCTTCTACCAGCGTGCTCAGGGAGACAGCCATAAAAGACTCCTAAATATAGCGTTCAGAGCCGGGCGGCCCTCGTATAATGGCGTCATTATGGGCCGTCAGAATGGCTCTGCAACCTTCAGGACTGAGTTCAATGTTTAAGGCTTTGCGTTTCTTTGGCTGGCCGTTGCTGGCTGGCGTGCTTATCGCTTTGCTGATTATTCAGCGTTACCCGCAATGGGTTGGGCTGCCGAGCCTGGACGTTAATCTGCAACAAGCCCCGCAAACCAGTTACATGCAGCAGGGTCCCGTGACCTACGCCGATGCAGTGGTGCGCGCCGCGCCTGCCGTGGCCAACTTGTACACCACCAAGGTGGTGAACAAAAACGCCCGCCCATTGTTTGAAGACCCGCAGTTCCGTCACTTTTTCGGCAACAACGAGCCTAAACAGCGTCGTATGGAGTCCAGCCTGGGTTCGGCAGTGCTGATGAGCCCCGAGGGCTATTTACTGACCAATAACCATGTAGTCGCAGGTGCCGACCAGATTGTGGTGGCACTCAAGGACGGCCGCGAAACACATGCACGGGTTATTGGTAGCGACCCGGAAACGGACCTGGCAGTACTGAAGATCGACCTGAAAAACCTGCCTGCAATTACCATCGGCCGCTCGGACACCCTGCGCATCGGTGATATCGCCCTGGCGATCGGCAACCCGTTTGGCGTTGGCCAGACCACCACCATGGGCATTATCAGTGCCACCGGGCGCAACCAGTTGGGCCTGAACAACTACGAAGACTTTATCCAGACGGATGCCGCGATCAACCCGGGTAACTCGGGCGGCGCGCTGGTGGATGCCAACGGTAACCTGACCGGCATCAACACCGCGATTTTCTCCAAGTCCGGCGGCTCACAGGGCATCGGTTTTGCGATCCCTATCAACCTGGCCATGGAAGTCATGAAGTCGATCATCGAGCACGGCCAGGTGATTCGCGGCTGGCTGGGCATTGAAGTGCAGCCGTTGACCCAGGAGCTGGCCGAGTCGTTTGGCCTCAGTGGTCGTCCGGGAATTGTGGTGGCGGGGATATTCCGTGATGGACCGGCGCAAAAAGCCGGTTTGCAACTGGGAGACGTGATTCTGAGCATTGATGGCGAACCCGCCAGCGATGGCCGTCGTTCGATGAATCAGGTGGCGCGGATCAAACCTTCGGACAAAATCACCATACAGGTCATGCGCAACGGCAAAGAGCTCAAGCTCACCGCCGCAGTGGGCCTGCGACCGCCGCAAGAGCAGCCGCCGCAGAACGACTGAAAACCCTCACCCCAGCCCTCTCCCTCCGGGAGAGGGCAGCGGTTACAAGTCTGACAACCCTTCAATCAACGCCGCATTCTGCTCCGGCGTGCCGATGCTGATGCGCAGGAACTGGGCAATGCGCAGTTGCTTGAAGTGACGCACGATCACCCCCTGATCACGCAGCTTGGCCGCCAACGCCGCCGCATCGTGTTCCGGGTGACGGGCGAAGATAAAGTTCGCGGCCGATGGCAGCACTTCAAAACCCAGCGCCTGCAACTGCGCGACCACTTGCTCGCGACTGTCGATCACCCACTGACAGGTCTGTTCGAAATACTCGCGGTCGGCAAACGCTGCCGCTGCGCCAACAATGGCGATACGATCAAGCGGATAGGAGTTGAAGCTGTTCTTGATTCGCTCCAGCGCTTCGATCAGATCCGGATGGCCCACCGCCAGGCCGACACGCAAACCGGCCAGGGAGCGCGACTTGGACAGGGTCTGGGTGACCAGCAGGTTCGGATAACGGTCCACCAGGCTGATGGCCGTTTCGCCGCCAAAGTCGATATACGCTTCATCCACCACGACCACCGAATCAGGGTTGGCCTTGAGGATCTGTTCGATGGCCTCCAGCGCCAGCAGGCAACCGGTCGGTGCATTGGGGTTGGGGAAGATGATCCCGCCATTGGCCCGGGTGTAGTCCGCAGGCTGGATCTGGAACTGCTCATCCAGTGCTATGGCGTCAAACTCGATGCCATACAGGCCGCAGTAAACCGGATAAAAACTGTAACTTATATCCGGAAACAGCAGCGGTTTGTCGTGCTGGAACAGGCCATTGAAAACATGGGCCAGCACCTCGTCCGAGCCGTTGCCCAAAAACACCTGATTGGTCTGCACACCGTAATACTCGGCCACCGCCTGCTTAAGCAGGTCGCTGTTCGGGTCGGGGTATAAACGCAGGTTGTCATTGATTTCGGCCTGCATCGCTGCCAGCGCTTTAGGCGAAGGCCCATAGGGGTTTTCGTTGGTGTTGAGCTTGACCAGTTTGGTCAGCTTCGGTTGCTCACCCGGCACATAAGGCACCAGGGCTTTAACGAATGGGCTCCAGAACTTGCTCATACTTGTTACCCCTGTTTGTCGGCGAGGATGCGGTATTCAGCACTGCGGGCGTGACCGGTCAGCGATTCGCCGCGAGCGAGAATCGAAGCGGTTTTGCCCAGGTCGGAAGCACCCTGCTCGGAGCAGAAGATAATCGAGGAGCGCTTCTGGAAATCATAAACGCCAAGCGGTGACGAAAAACGCGCCGTACCGGAAGTCGGCAGTACGTGATTAGGCCCTGCGCAGTAGTCGCCCAGCGCCTCTGAGGTGTGACGACCCATAAAGATCGCACCGGCGTGGCGGATCTGCGGCAACCAGGCTTGCGGGTCTGCCACCGATAGCTCCAGGTGTTCCGGAGCAATGCGGTTGGCCACGTCGATAGCCTGCTGCATGTCGTTCACCAGAATCAGCGCACCACGACCATTGATCGAGGTTTCGATGATTTCGGCCCGTTCCATGGTCGGCAGCAGTTTGGCGATGCTGGCCGCCACCTTGTCGAGGAACTCGGCATCGGGGCTAACCAGAATCGCTTGCGCGTCTTCATCGTGCTCGGCCTGGGAGAACAAATCCATGGCAATCCAGTCCGGGTCGGTCTGGCCGTCGCACACGACGAGGATCTCCGAAGGGCCGGCAATCATGTCGATGCCTACCTGGCCAAATACATGACGCTTGGCGGTCGCGACGTAGATATTGCCCGGGCCTACCACCTTGTCGACTTTGGGTACGCTTTCGGTGCCATAAGCCAATGCCGCAACCGCTTGTGCGCCACCAATGGTGAACACCCGGTCAACGCCCGCAATGCAGGCGGCAGCCAGCACCAGTTCATTGATTTCGCCACGCGGGGTCGGCACGACCATCACCACTTCGGTCACGCCGGCAACCTTGGCCGGAATCGCGTTCATCAGCACCGACGAAGGGTACGACGCTTTGCCACCCGGTACGTACAGACCGGCACGATCCAGCGGCGTGACTTTCTGGCCCAGCACCGTGCCATCGGCTTCGGTGTAGCTCCAGGAGTCCTGTTTCTGTTTCTCGTGGTAGCTGCGCACGCGCTGTGCGGCCGTTTCCAGTGCTTCACGTTGTGGCGCAGTGATGCGGGTCAGGGCCAGTTCCAGGCGCTCGCGCGGCAGGATCAGGTCAGCCATCGAGGCCACTTCAAGCCCGTCAAAGCGCTGGGTGAACTCAACCAGGGCAGCATCGCCCCGCTCACGCACAGCCTTGATGATGTCGAGCACACGCTGGTTGACCGAGTCGTCAGACACACTTTCCCAGCTCAGCAGATGATCCAGATGCTGCGCGAAGTCCGGGTCAGCAGCGTTGAGTCGGCGAATTGCAGTGGGAGCGGTCATAGCGAGGGCCTCGGTAATGGGCGAATGCTTGGAATAAAGGTTTTGCGCAGCTCAGGCACCACAAGACTACCAAGCCATCCGCGTGGGTACCTGAGATTTCTGGCTATTACGCGGATAGATGGGCGCGACCTGAAGCCGCGCAGGTGAGTCAGCCGCGGTGTCGAGATTCCACTGCTTTGCGCAGGGTATCGATCAGGGCTTGAATACGGGCGTGCTGCATTTTCATCGAAGCCTTGTTAACCACCAGGCGGGAGCTGATGGCGGCAATGAATTCCTGGGGTTCCAGGCCATTGGCACGCAAGGTGTTGCCGGTATCGACCACGTCAATGATCTTGTCGGCCAGACCAATCAGGGGGGCCAGCTCCATCGAGCCATACAGCTTGATGATGTCGACCTGACGGCCCTGTTCGGCGTAGTAACGCTTGGCGACATTGACGAACTTGGTCGCAACGCGCAGGCGGCCCTTGGGTTCAGCGACACCAATGGCACCGGCGGTCATCAGCTTGCACTGGGCAATCTGCAGGTCCAGCGGCTCGTACAGGCCCTGGCCACCATACTCCATCAGCACGTCTTTACCGGCCACACCGAGGTCGGCGGCACCATGCTCAACATAAGTCGGCACGTCGGTGGCACGGACGATCAGCAGGCGGACGTCAGGCTGTGAGGTCGGGATGATCAGCTTGCGGCTTTTGTCCGGATTCTCGGTCGGCACAATGCCTGCTTCGGCCAGAAGCGGCAGGGTGTCGTCAAGGATACGGCCCTTGGACAGTGCAATGGTCAACATGGGAAACGTTAGTCCTTATCAGGGTACTTTTGCCCGTGCGCAATCGGCGCCGGACAAGCATCGAGCCTGATATCAGGCTCGATTTGAACGATTCGAGGCCAGGTAAGGTAACGCTTGCAGGCCGTTACGTCACCTGGCAGCTGGACACTATCCCTGTGCCCATGATGCCAAACAGCAAAAACTAGCCCGGAACGCGGCGGATTTTGGCGCCCAGCATTTGCAGTTTTTCTTCGATGCACTCGTAACCACGGTCTATGTGGTAGATGCGATCGATCAGGGTATCGCCTTCCGCCACCAGCGCCGAAATCACCAGGCTGGCAGAAGCACGCAGGTCGGTGGCCATTACTGGCGCGCCCTTGAGGGTTTCAGTGCCGGTCACGATGGCAGTGTTGCCTTCAACCTGGATCTTGGCGCCCATGCGGTGCAGTTCATACACGTGCATGAAGCGGTTTTCGAAGATCGTCTCGATCACTGCACCCGTGCCTTCGGCAATGGCGTTGAGCGAGATGAACTGCGCCTGCATGTCGGTCGGAAACGCCGGGTACGGAGCAGTACGCACGTTCACCGCTTTAGGGCGTTTGCCGTGCATGTTCAGCTCGATCCAGTCTTCACCGGTGGTGACCTCGGCGCCTGCTTCCTTGAGCTTCTCAAGGACGGCTTCAAGGATGGTCGGATCAGTGTCCTTGACCTTCACGCGGCCACCGGTGACGGCAGCGGCTACCAGGTAAGTACCGGTTTCAATACGGTCCGGCATGACGCGGTAAGTCGCCGAATGCAGCTCTTTGACGCCATCAATGGTGATGGTGTCAGTACCAGCACCGCTTACCTTGGCGCCCATGGCGTTCAGGAAGTTGGCCAGGTCGACGACTTCAGGCTCGCGTGCAGAGTTCTGCAATACGCTGCGGCCGTTGGCCAGTGCTGCGGCCATCATGATGTTCTCGGTACCGGTCACGCTGACGGTATCAAAGAAGAAGCTGGCACCGCGCAAGCCGCCTTCAGGCGCCTTGGCCTTGATGTAGCCACCTTCAACGTCGATCACTGCGCCCATGGCTTCAAGGCCGCGGATGTGCAGGTCAACCGGACGCGAGCCAATGGCGCAGCCGCCCGGCAAGGCAACTTCAGCGTAACCGAAACGTGCAACCATCGGCCCCAGTACCAGGATCGATGCGCGCATGGTTTTCACCAGCTCATACGGCGCGACCAGGGTTTTGATGGTGTTCGGGTTGATTTCGACACTGAGCTTTTCATCGATCACCGGCTCAATGCCCATGCGACCGAACAGCTCGATCATGGTGGTGATGTCATGCAAATGCGGCAGGTTGGCTACAGTGACCGGGCCATTGCACAGCAGGGTCGCTGCCAGGATCGGCAGGGCAGAGTTCTTCGCCCCGGAAATGCGGATCTCGCCATCAAGGCGGGCACCGCCGGTAATAATCAATTTATCCATAACAATCTCGACGCCAATGGGCTCAGGGGGCTCAGGTGCGCTCGGCCCAGGCCGCGCTGCTGAAGAATTTCATAGTGACCGCATGGATGCTGCCATCAGCGATCCACGGGTTCAAATGGGCATAGATGCTTTGTTGACGTTTGACCGGGCTCAGGGTCACCAGTTCGTCACTGATCACGTTCAACTGAAAGTTGCAGCCTTCGCCCTCAACTTCTACCTGGGTTCCTGGCAGCTTTCCTTCAAGAAAGCTCTTCACTTCTACGGCCTGCATGCTCAACCTCAATCGGCGCCTAACGCGCACGGGTCGGCCATCATACAAAAAAGCCCCGCGCCTGCGAACCCCGCATAACAGGACTCTGACAGGGGGGCTTATTTATATGTGGCGATTAATGATGTGCCAGCAGCTCGGTCACACCCGAAACCTGGGCGATTTCGCGCATGTCTTCGGGCATGGCACGAATGCTCAATGGCTTGTTCAGGGCCTGGGCATCACGGATATAACACAGCAGCAGCGACAAACCGACGCTGCTCGATTTGGTAACGCCCGAGCAGTCAACCACCAGCTCTTTGGCCAGGGCTTTTTTGATCAGGGCCTGACCTTCTGTGCGCAAACGGGGGCCAGTCTGATAATCGAGCACGCCACTAAGGCGAAGCTCGCTCTCGCCGGCCAGGGTTATGGCCGCTTCACTCATTGCCCGGCTGCCTTGGGCGATGCCGCATCAGTGGTCTGCTTGGCCTTGGCCACTTCACCCGCCCAGTTGTCGATGGTTTTATCCAGGTTGTTGCCGTTGCGCTGCATGGCATCGGCGAACTGATCGCGGAACAGCTTGCCGATATTGATGCCATTGATGATCACGTTACGCACTTTCCACTCGCCGTTGACCTTGTTAAGGGTATAGGACAATGGATAAATGGCGCCGTTGTCACCCTTGACGGTCATGTCGACACTGGTGCGATCGCCGCTTTCGTCCTTGGCCGGGCCAACGGTGATGCCCTGATTCTTGAACTCAAGCAAGGCATTGCCGTAGAACTGCATCAGGCTGCGCTTGAAGTTCTCTTGAAAGCGCTGCATCTGGGCAGGCGTTGCATTGCGCGAGTACTTGACCGTCATGATGCTTTTGGAGATGCCATCAACATCTACTGCAGGGCCGACGATTTCGTTCAGGGCATCATAGAACTTGCTTGGGCTTTGTTTGTATTGCTCCTTGTTGGCAGCCAGGTCGGCCAGCAACCTTGTCGTGGTATCTGAAACGATGTCATGGGCCAACTGCCCCGGCGCGGCGTTCGCCACCAGAGGAAGGGCTGCGGCCAGTATTACCAGCAGGCCACGGCGCAAGAGAGAAATCATCTGGAAGCTCCTTATTTGGCGTCTTTGCTAACGGTATTGAGCAGGAATTTACCGATCAGGTCTTCAAGAACCAGCGACGACTGCGTGTCGTGAATGGTGCCGCCGTCCTTGAGGGTCGCGTCTTCGCCACCCACGCTGATGCCGATGTATTTCTCGCCCAGCAGGCCTGCTGTGAGGATAGACGCTGTCGAATCCACAGGCAGGTTATCCACCGCTTTTTCGAGCTGCAATGTGACGCGGGCCATGTAGTTGTCACGGTCCAGGTCGATTGCTGTCACCTTGCCGATGGTCACGCCAGCCATGGTGACTTTGGCGCGCACGGTCAGCCCGGCAATATTGTCGAAATTGGCATAGAGCTTGTAGGTGTCAGTGCTCGCCGTCGGGGACAGCCCGCTGACCCGCAAGGCAAGCAACAGCAAAGCCAGGATGCCAGCCAGCAGGAACAGGCCGACACCGATTTCCATGGTGCGGTTTTGCATCAGAAATCTCCAAACATCAAGGCGGTCAATATAAAGTCCAGCCCGAGGACTGCCAGTGAGGCATACACCACGGTCTTGGTAGTGGCACGGCTGATCCCCTCTGAGGTGGGCTCACAGTCATAACCTTGAAACACGGCAATCCAGGTCACCACAAAGGCAAACACGATGCTTTTGATGATCCCGTTAATTACGTCACCACTGAAGGTTACGCTGTTTTGCATGTTGGCCCAGTAGGAGCCGTCGTAGACACCGAGCCAGTCCACGGCAACCCACGAACCACCCCAGATCCCGACCACGCTGAAAATCATCGCCAGCACAGGCAGGGAAATAAACCCGGCCCACAACCGCGGCGCAATGATGTACTTGAGCGGATCAACACCGATCATTTCCAGGCTGGACAACTGCTCGGTCGATTTCATGTTGCCGATTTCAGCCGTCAGCGCCGACCCTGCGCGCCCGGCGAACAGCAAGGCGGTAACCACGGGACCCAGTTCGCGCAACAGGGTCAGGGCCACCATCTGCCCCACTGCCTGCTCCGAACCATAGCTGGACAGGATACTGAAGCCTTGCAGTGCCAGTACCATGCCGATAAATATGCCGGACACCACGATAATGACCAGCGACATGACGCCAACCGAATGCAGCTGCCTGACCAGCAAACCAAACCCGCCCCCGATACCGCCACGCCCCAGCAGTGCATGAAACAGGAACACTGCCGAACGCCCCAGTACCGCAACGGTGTCGATCCCGGCCCGGCCGAACAGACCGATACGGCTCATTAATGACATCTTGCGCATCAGCGCTTCCCCAGTAGATCGGTTCGGTAGTCCGACGCCGGAAAGTGGAACGGAACCGGGCCATCCGGGTCGCCGGTCATGAACTGGCGAATGCGCGGGTTATCGGCGTTCATCAATTCTTCGGGCGTGCCCTGCCCCAGCACCTGGCCATCGCCGACTACATACAGATAGTCGGCAATGCTCGCAGTTTCAGCCAGATCGTGAGAAACCACGATACTGGTAATGCCCAGCGCATCATTGAGCAAACGAATCAGGCGTACCAGCACGCCCATTGCAATGGGATCCTGCCCCACGAAGGGTTCGTCATACATCAGGATCTGCGGATCCAGGGCAATCGCCCGCGCCAGCGCCACCCGGCGTTTCATGCCGCCGGACAACTCGTCGGGCATCAGGTCGATAGCTCCGCGCAAGCCCACCGCCTGCAATTTAAGCAGCACGATGTCACGGATCATTTCTTCCGGCAGCTCGGTATGCACCCGCAACGGGAAAGCAACGTTCTCGAACACGTCCAGATCGGTAAACAGCGCACCGCTCTGAAACAACACGCCCATATGCTTGCGGGCATCAAACAAATCACTGCGCGACAGGGCCGGCAGGTTTTGATTGTTGACCCACACTTCGCCGCTGTTGGGACGCAGTTGCATGCCCATCAGGCGCAACAGTGTGGTCTTGCCGCAGCCAGACGGCCCCATGATCCCCGTGACCTTGCCACGCGGGATGCGAATATCGACATTATTGAAGATGCTGCGCGTACCGCGCTTGAAGGACACTCCCTTCAGCTCGACCGCGTAGGCGTTATCGGCGCTCATCTAAACTCCTTGCGATGCAGCCTCTGCCTCTCACCCGGACACCAAACTTCTTGTGAAGAAGCACGCGTTCCCTGGCGGGCCGAACTGGCGGCGAACTATACCACTGCTCATAGTGACCGCCCAAGACCGAAGGAGTGCCGGTTAAGTCTCAGTACAGTGAAATAAAGATGTTTTTTCTGCAAACACACGCGCACTTTGTAAGCACATGCAATAAAGCACAGCGATCAAGCGTGAGGGAACGCCACATAACCGCTATAATCGTTGCCTTTTCTCAGGCTACCCGACTTCAACCATGAGCCAATCCAGCGACCTGATCCAATCCGCCCAACGCACCATCCGCCTCGAACTGGAAGCCGTAGAGGGCTTGCTGACACATATCGACGCAGATTTCGTACGCGCTTGCGAGATGATTTTGGCCAGTAAAGGCCGGGTGGTCGTGGTCGGCATGGGCAAGTCAGGACACATCGGCAATAAAATTGCCGCAACCCTGGCCAGCACCGGCACCACGGCTTTTTTTGTCCACCCGGCAGAAGCCAGCCACGGCGACATGGGCATGATTACCCGCGATGACATTATCCTCGCACTGTCCAACTCCGGCTCGACCGCCGAAATCGTCACCCTGCTGCCACTGATCAAGCGCCTGGGCATCAAGCTGATCAGCATGACCGGCAACCCCGAATCGCCGCTGGCCAAGGCCGCCGATGTCAGCCTGGATGCCCGCGTGGCCCAGGAAGCCTGCCCGTTGAATCTGGCACCGACCTCGTCCACCACGGCAACCTTGGTGCTGGGCGATGCACTGGCTATTGCCCTGCTTGAAGCTCGCGGTTTTACTGCAGAAGATTTCGCCTTTTCCCACCCCGGCGGAGCACTGGGCCGACGCCTATTGCTGAAAGTGGAAAACGTCATGCACTCTGGCGATGAACTGCCGCAAGTCGTGCGCGGTACATTGCTCAAGGAGGCGTTGATGGAAATGACCCACAAGGGCCTGGGCATGACCGTCGTCATAGAAGAGGACGGTCGACTGGCCGGAATCTTTACTGACGGCGACTTGCGCCGCACCCTGGACCGCGAAATCGACATCCGCAACGCCACCATCGACGCGGTCATGACCCCGCACGGCAAAACCGCCCGCGCCGACATGCTGGCAGCCGAAGCCCTTAAAATCATGGAAGACCACAAAATCAGCGCGCTGGTGGTGGTCGACAAGCAAGATCGTCCGGTTGGCGCCTTGAACATGCACGATCTGCTACGCGCAGGAGTAATGTAATGACCCAGGAACTTCTCAAGCGCGGCAAGGGCATCAAGCTGGCCATTTTTGACGTTGACGGCGTATTGACCGACGGCCGCCTGTATTTCCTCGAAGATGGCAGCGAATTCAAGACCTTCAATACCCTCGACGGCCAGGGCATCAAGATGCTTATGGCCGCCGGTGTGCAAACGGCAATTATCAGCGGCCGCAAAACCCCGGTGGTCGAGCGTCGCGCGCAAAACCTGGGCATTCCGTACCTGTACCAGGGCCGCGAAGACAAATTGGTCGTACTGGACGAGCTTCTTGGCCAACTCAACCTAAGCTATGAACAGGTTGCCTACCTGGGAGATGACTTGCCCGACCTGCCGGTTATCCGCCGGGTAGGTCTGGGCATGGCCGTGGCCAACGCTGCGGACTTTGTCCGCGAGCACGCCCACGGGGTAACCCGGGCGCGGGGTGGCGAAGGTGCCGCCCGTGAATTCTGCGAGCTGATTCTGCGTGCCCAGGGCAGCCTGGACGCAGCCCACGCCGCCTACCTATAGAGCTTTCTATGCTGAGCAAAAAGATTCGCCAAATAGTGCTGTTTACAGTGATTGCCTCGCTGTTTGCAGCTGCTGGCTACTGGAATATCAGGCCGGAACGTTTTCTCAATGCCCCTACCCTGGCGGTGGATGAAAGCGCTATCGACTACTACGCCACCAATGCACACAGCCGTCAGTTTTTACCTGACGGCAAGCTGCAGTACGACATGACGTCCGAGAAGCTTGAACATTTGAAGGCTTCCGAGGTCACTCAGATGACCCAACCGAAAATGCAGCTCTACCGCGGCACGGCCTACCCGTGGAACGTGCAGAGCGAGCGCGGTGAAGTCAACCCGGATGGCACCGAGGTCGAGCTTATCGATTCGGTGCGCATCGCGCGCACTGACGAAAAAAACCGCACCACCATTATTACCAGTACCCGTATGACTGTATTCCCCCAGAAGGAATATGCGCAGACCGAGCGAGACGTTAGAATCGACGGCGCTGGCGGCGTAACCACTGGCAAGGGCATGAAAGCATATTTGAAAGACGGCAGGATGGACCTGCTGTCCAACGTAAGAGGACAGTATGAGTCTCGTTAAAACCCTCCCTTTATTGCTCAGCCTGAGCGCAGCACTGGGAAGCGTGAGCGCCTGGGCTCTGCCGAACGACACCGAACAACCTATTCGCATCCAGGCCAACGAGGCACAACTGGATGACAAGCAAGGTATTGCCACCTACAAGGGCGATGTCATCATCACCCAGGGCTCGATGAAAATCACCGGCAACACCGTCACCATCACCCGTAATGCTGCGGGCGAAATCGACGTAGTGACATCCGTCGGCAACCTGGCCTACTTCGAGCAACTGCAAAAAGCCACTGACCCCAAACCGGTACAGGCTTATGCCGTCACCATTCAATACCATGCACCACAAAACCGCATCGTACTGATTGACAAGGCCAAAGTGATTAACGACGGCAATACCACCGAGGGCGAGAAAATCGTCTACGACACGGTAAAACAAATTGCCAGTGCCGGCCGCGCCAATGGCGCCAATGTCACCGCACCTCGCCCGCGCATCGACATGGTGATCCAGCCCAAGAAGAAAACCGACCAGCAGAAGGCCCAGTAATGGCAACTCTGAAAGCCCAGCATCTGGCCAAAAGCTACAAGAGCCGTCAGGTAGTACGTGATGTCAGCCTGTCGATCGACAGCGGGCAAATCGTGGGCCTGCTCGGCCCCAACGGCGCGGGCAAAACCACCTGTTTCTACATGATTGTCGGCCTGGTGCACGCCGATCAGGGTCGCGTACTGATCGATGACCTGGACGTCAGCCACGAGCCCATGCATGGTCGCGCACGCGCCGGTATCGGTTACTTGCCACAGGAAGCCTCGATCTTTCGCAAGCTGTCGGTGGCCGACAACATCATGGCAATCCTCGAAACCCGCAAGGAGCTCGACAAGACCGGTCGTCGCAAGGAGCTGGAAAGCCTGCTGCAGGAATTCCATATCAACCATATTCGCGACAACCTGGGCATGAGCCTGTCGGGCGGTGAGCGCCGTCGGGTAGAAATTGCCCGCGCACTGGCCACGGCACCCAAGTTCATCCTGCTCGACGAACCCTTTGCCGGTGTCGATCCGATCTCGGTGGGCGACATCAAACAAATCATCTACCACCTCAAAGCCAAGGGCATTGGCGTGCTGATCACCGACCACAATGTGCGTGAGACCCTCGATATCTGCGAAACGGCCTATATCGTCAATGACGGGCAATTGATCGCTGAAGGCGATGCTGAAACGATTCTGGCCAACAAGTTGGTGCGGGAAGTTTACCTGGGTCACGAGTTCCGCCTATAAGCCCGGACACATCATGGGCAGCCAGGGCATCCGGGCAGTAAAAATGCGCCAGCATTTTATTGCCCGAATATTCAACGGGGTGCTCTCGATCAGTTCACCACCCGCAAACTAATTTAGACCGCCCCCTAGGCAAACGCACCGATTTCAGGCATATAATTTGCTTATGTTTGGCGCTCACGCGCCCTGTAGTGGATGGCGCCATGTGCGCCGGCGAATAAGGTGTTAAGCCCCTGCCATGAAACCATCGCTAGTCCTGAGAATGGGCCAGCAGCTGACAATGACACCTCAGCTGCAACAGGCCATCCGCCTGCTCCAATTGTCGACCCTCGATCTGCAACAGGAAATCCAGGAAGCCCTGGAGTCCAACCCCATGCTCGAGCGCCAGGAAGAAGGCGACGACTTCGACAATGCAGACCCCCTTGCCGACAACATTGAGCAAAAGCCCAATCCCGACGTTCAAGAGCCCACCTACCAGGAAACTGCCCAGACCGTAGATAATCTGGAAGACGGTGACTGGGGTGAGCGCATTCCCAACGAACTGCCCGTGGACACTGCCTGGGAAGACATCTACCAGACCAGCGCCAGCAGCCTGCCAAGCAACGACGATGACGAGTGGGACTTCACCACCCGCACCTCGACCGGTGAAAGCCTGCAAAGCCACCTGCTGTGGCAATTGAACCTGGCTCCGATGTCCGACACCGACCGTCTGATCGGCGTAACCCTGATCGACTGCATCAACAACCAGGGCTACCTGGACGAAACCCTCGAAGAAATCCTCGAAGCCTTTGATCCGGAACTGGACATTGAACTCGATGAAATCGAAGCCGTCCTGCATCGCATCCAGCAATTCGAACCGGCTGGCATTGGCGCGCGCAACCTGGGCGAATGCCTGCTCCTGCAATTGCGCCAACTGCCTGCCAAGACCCCCTGGCTGAGCGAGGCCAAGCGCCTGGTCACCGACTACATCGACCTGCTGGGCGCACGCGACTACAGCCAGCTGATGCGCCGCATGAAGCTCAAAGAGGACGAACTGCGCCAGGTCATTGAACTGGTACAGAGCCTCAACCCGCGCCCGGGTTCGCAAATCGAATCCAGCGAAGCCGAATACGTCGTACCTGACGTGATCGTGCGCAAGGACAACGAGCGCTGGCTGGTCGAGCTTAACCAGGAGTCCGTACCGCGCCTGCGGGTGCACGCGCAATACGCCGGTTTCGTACGCAGAGCCGATACCAGCGCCGACAACACCTTTATGCGCAACCAGCTGCAGGAAGCACGCTGGTTTATCAAAAGCCTGCAAAGCCGCAACGAAACCCTGATGAAAGTGGCGACCCAGATCGTCGAGCACCAACGCGGCTTTCTCGAGCATGGCGATGAAGCCATGAAACCCCTGGTACTGCACGATATCGCCGAAGCGGTGGGCATGCACGAATCCACCATTTCCCGGGTTACCACACAAAAATTCATGCATACCCCACGGGGCATTTATGAACTTAAATACTTTTTCTCCAGCCACGTCAGCACCTCTGAAGGCGGCGAATGCTCCTCCACCGCGATCCGTGCCATCATCAAAAAACTGGTTGCAGCGGAAAATCAGAAAAAGCCGTTGAGTGACAGCAAGATCGCTGGTTTACTGGAGGCACAAGGTATTCAGGTAGCCCGTCGCACCGTCGCCAAGTACCGCGAATCCCTCGGGATAGCGCCTTCGAGCGAACGCAAGCGTTTGATGTAAGCCACGGACCCCGGCGTTTCAGTGGCAGGCTGCTCGGCCTGCCGCTTTATGCAATGGCATCAAAGGAGAAACTGTATGCAAGTCAACATCAGTGGACACCAACTGGAAGTCACCGAACCGCTACGCGCATACATCGGCGAAAAACTCGACCGACTGGAGCGTCACTTCGACAAGATTACCAACGTACAGGTAACGATGGCGGTCGAAAAACTGAAACAGAAAATCGAAGCCACCTTGCACATCCATGGAGGAGAAGTCGTTGCCAACGCCGAGCATGACGATATGTATGCCGCCATCGATCTGCTCACTGACAAGCTTGATCGCCAACTGAAAAAGCATAAGGAAAAGACCCAAAGCCTGCTCCAGGGCGCGACCGGTCGTTAATACTCCCTACCCATGATCCGACTTGAAAGTATCCTGACCCCCGGCCGTTCCCTGGTGAACGCGCCGGGCGGCAGTAAAAAGCGTGCACTCGAACATATTGCCAACCTGATCAGCCGCGAAGTGCCTGGTCTCGAAATGCAGGATGTTTTCGAGAGCCTTATTGCCCGTGAAAAACTGGGTTCCACCGGTTTTGGCAACGGCATCGCCATACCCCATTGCCGCCTCAAGGGCTGCGAGTCGCCTGTAAGCGCCTTGCTGCACCTCGACGCCCCCATAGATTTCGACGCCATCGATGGCGCGCCGGTCGACCTGCTTTTCGTTTTGCTGGTGCCAGAAGCGGCAACCGATGCACACCTGGAACTGCTCCGGCAGATTGCCAGCATGCTCGATCGCAAAGACGTGCGCGAAAGACTGCGCAACGCACCTAGCAACGAAGCGTTGTATCAGGTTGTTCTGGACGTACAGAACGGTCATTAATCATGCGCTTAGTCATAGTCAGCGGACGCTCCGGCTCCGGTAAAAGCACTGCCCTCGCCGTCCTTGAAGACAACGGTTTCTATTGCATCGACAACCTGCCAGCCGGCTTGCTGCCGGAACTGGCCGAACGCGCGTTGATTCACACTGAACTGGCCCAGCCACTGGTGGCCGTTTCGATCGATGCGCGCAACCTGCCGAGTCATTTGTCACGTTTTCCGCAGTTGCTTGAAGAGGTGCGTAACCGGCATATCCAGTGCGACGTGCTGTACCTGGATGCCGACGAAGAAACCTTGCTCAAGCGCTTCTCGGAAACCCGCAGGCGCCACCCGCTCAGCAGCGCGAGCCGCTCCCTTGCCGAAGCCATTCGCGATGAAACCCAGCTTTTGGGCCCCATTGCCGACCTCGCTGACCTGACCATCAACACCACCAATCTGAATCTGTATCAGTTACGTGACACCATCAAGCTGCGTCTGCTGAACAAGCCAGAGCCAGGCACCGCCTTTTTGGTGGAGTCGTTCGGTTTCAAGCGCGGTATGCCGGTGGATGCCGACCTGGTGTTTGACGTGCGTTGCCTGCCCAACCCGTACTGGAAACCCGAGCTGCGCGAGCAGTCAGGGCTGGACCAGCCGGTAGCCGATTATCTGGCGGCGCAACCTGATGTCGAAGAGATGTTCCAGGACATCTCCAGCTACCTGCTTAAATGGCTACCGCGCTTTGCAGCCAGCAACCGCGCCTATGTGACAATCGGAATCGGCTGCACGGGCGGGCATCACCGCTCCGTGTACCTGACCGAACGCCTGGGCAAATGCCTGCAAGAAACTCTGAAGAACGTCCAGGTTCGCCACCGCGACCTTACTTGAAGGATCTACCCCGCGATGCCTGCAGTGGAAATTGAAATCATCAACAAACTGGGCTTGCACGCCCGTGCATCGGCAAAGTTTGTCGGCATCGCAGGGCAGTTCCCATGTCAGATCCAGGCGGGTCGCACCCCTGAGTCGATGGTCGACGGCAAAAGCATCATGGCCATGATGATGCTGGCCGCCGGCAAGGGCACAACCATCCACATCAAGACCGAAGGTGAGAAGGATCAGGAAGCGCTGGACGCACTGGTTGCCCTGATCAATAACTACTTTGATGAAGGCGAATAAGCCTGAAGCCTTTTCGACGCAGCGGCAGGAAAACTGCCACCGTGGGAGGGAGCCTGCTCGCGAAGGTCGTTCGCGAGCAGGCTCGCTCCCACGGCAGGAATTGATCGACTAAAGAGTATCTGCAGAGATCGATTCAACCAAGCGCCGTATCCATCACCATCATCAAACAAAAGCCGACACACAGCCCCAGGCTCGCCAGCTTTTCGTGGCCATTGCGCCGCGACTCGGGGATGACTTCCTGGGTGACCACCAGCAGCATCGCCCCGGCCGCCAATGCCAGACCCAACGGCAACAGCACCTCGGCCAAGTTGACCAGCCAGGCACAGAGCACCGCAAAGACCGGCTCAACCAGACCTGATGCCGCACCAATCAGGAACGCCTTGACCCGCGACATGCCCGCCCCTGCCAATACAAGGGCAATCACCAGGCCTTCCGGCACATCCTGCAACGCAATGCCCATCGCCAGGCTATCGGCATCCGGCATGCCGCCACCCGCCGACACCCCGACCGCCATGCCTTCAGGAATGTTGTGCGCCACAATGGCAATCACAAACAACCAGATGCGCGGCGCGATGACCGGCTCGCCGGGGCGACTGACAAATACCTCCGGCCCGGCGCCCGAGACCTTGCGATCCACCAGAAACAGGCAGAATGCGCCCAGCAGGATCCCTGCACTTATAAGCCCGCTGGCGGGCCAGGGTGACAACCCCAGGCTTTGCGCTGCCGCAATGCCCGGCACAATCAGCGAAAAGGCCGTGGCCGCCAGCATCACACCGGCCCCAAAGCCCAGCAGAGTGTCACTGACCGCCACCGGCATTTTTCGAATAACCAGGACAGGCACGGCGCCTAACGCCGTGCCCAGTGCACACAACGCACCGCCCTGCAGCGCCCGCAGCAGCCGGGGCTCCAGATCCAGCCAGACCAGCCCCTTGGCAACCAACAGGGCCGTACCCGCCAACAGCAAAAGCGTACCGAAGGCATAGCGAAACATTCGAACGCCACCGACCGCTAAAATTTGCGTGCCCATAATCCGCCTGAATCCTTTCGTTGCGCTTAGCCAATCGCCGCTTGATAGCGTCGCGCCACTTCCGGCCAGTTGATCACGTTGTAAAACGCGTTGATATACTCCGGGCGGCGGTTTTGATAACGCAGGTAATACGCGTGCTCCCACACATCAAGCCCCAGGATCGGCGTATTGCCGTTCATCAGCGGGCTGTCCTGGTTGCCGCTGCTTTCGATTACCAGCGTTTTTTGCGGGGTCACGCTCAACCATGCCCAGCCACTGCCAAAACGCGTCAGCGCGGCTTTGGTAAAGTTTTCCTTGAACACCTCCAGACCACCCAACTGCTCGTCAATCGCCTTGGCCAGCGCACCTTCGGGCTTACCCCCGCCTTTAGGGCTCATGACTTCCCAGAACAACGAGTGGTTGGCATGCCCGCCACCCTGGTTGATCACTGCAGCGCGCAGCTTTTCGGGCAACTGATGAACACTGGCCACCAGTTTTTCCACCGGCCACTTGGCCCATTCGGTGCCCTCTACGGCCGCATTGAGGTTGTTGATGTAGGTCTGGTGATGCTTGGTGTAGTGAATTTCCATGGTTTGCGCATCAATATGCGGTTCAAGCGCGTCATAGGCATAAGGCAATGCAGGCAAGGTGTAAGTCATTTCAATGTGCTCCTAAGTGATGGCCGCTAACTGTCGAGAACTCATGGCTGCTCTGAGCCACATTGCTTTTGAGCAACAGGTTGGAGCGCGGGTACTCGCCGTACTCACTGATAAAATTCAAAAGCTCTACGTAGGTCTTGCTGCTCTGACGCAGCGCCGCTTCACGCAATGCTGTCGGCAGGCGCGCGTTCTGCATGGTTTGCAACAATCGCTGATGAATCGCACAGAGGTACTCCACGCTCTCCTCCGGTTGATTGAGGCGCAAATGCAGATCCGCCAGGTTGTGGTGTGAAATGACGCAGGCGGCCACTGCTTCGTCGGCATCACTCCAGCGCTCGAACAGCACCTGGGCCAGGGCCAGCGCCTGCAGATAATGCTCGCGGGCATCGACCAGTTCGCCTTCGGCGAAACAGCGGTTGGCTCTTTCGATCGTGCGTTTCCAGTGATCCATGTGAACCTCCAAAGCAGTGTCGATGGATTAAACGCCGCCGGCGGTGAGTTTCTCGGGGTCGAGAAGGACCTCAAGCTGGCTGCGTGACAAATCCGTGTATTCAAGTGCCACATCGATTACCGGGCGCCCTTGCTGGTAAGCGGTCTTGGCAATTTCGGCGGCTTTTTGATAACCGATGATCGGGTTCAGTGCCGTTACCAGGATCGGGTTGCGCGACAGCGCCTCCTTGAGCTTGGCTTCATTGACCTTGAAGCTGGCGATGGCCTTGTCAGCCAACAGGCGGCTTGAGTTGGCCATGAGTTCGATGCTGCTCAACAGGTTGTGCGCAATCACCGGCAGCATGACGTTCAGTTCGAAATTGCCGGACTGACCTGCCACGGTGATCGCCGCGTCGTTGCCGATGACCTGGGCCGCGACCATCGCCGTGGCTTCCGGAATCACCGGATTGACCTTGCCCGGCATGATCGACGAGCCCGGCTGTAACGCCTCAAGTTCGATTTCGCCCAGACCGGCCAGGGGGCCGGAGTTCATCCAGCGCAGGTCGTTGGCGATTTTCATCAGTGACACTGCCGTGGCCTTCAACTGACCAGAAACAGCCACTGCGGTGTCTTGCGAACCAATCAAGGCAAACAGGTCCTTGCCCGGCGTGAAGGCCACCCCGGTCAGCTCGCTGAGTTGCTGACTGAATAACGCAGCAAACTGCGGGTGGGCGTTAATCCCGGTGCCCACCGCGGTACCGCCCTGGGCCAGGGCTTGCAGAGCTGGCTGCAGGTTATGCAAATGCTCGATATTGGCCTTGAGCTGCTGCGCCCAGCCATTGAGCACCTGGCTCATGCGTACCGGCATCGCGTCCATCAAGTGGGTGCGCCCGGTTTTGACGTAGGCGTGAACCTCGATCGCCTTGCGCTCGATAACCTGCACCAGATGGCTCAGCGCCGGCAGCAACTGCTCGTGCAGGCCCAGTGCAGCGCTGACATGGATGGTGGTCGGGATAATGTCGTTGCTGCTTTGCCCGCAGTTGACGTGATCGTTGGGGTTCACCGGCTCGCCCAGCAGCCGCGTGGCTAGGGTTGCAATCACTTCGTTGGCATTCATGTTGGAGCTGGTGCCCGAACCGGTCTGGAAAATATCCACCGGGAAGTGCTCCATGAAATCACCGGTCAACAGGATCTGGGTGGCCTCGACAATCGCCTCGCCCTGGGCCGTGCTGATCTGCTTGAGTTCAACGTTGGCCAGGGCCGCTGCGCCCTTGGCCAGGATCAGGGCGCGAATGAATTGCGCAGGCATGCGTTGATGGCTGATGGGGAAGTTGTCGACTGCACGCTGGGTTTGCGCACCGTACAACGCGGATTCAGGCACACGCAACTCACCCATGCTGTCACGTTCGATACGAGTGTTACTCATCGGGAAATCCTTGCACCAGTTCTGTTAAAGAAATTGAAGGTTCGAGCTCGCAGGTTGCCAACTGCCAGGCAAAGCTTTGCCAGCGCTTGAGTCGGCAATTGCACAAGGCTTGGGTTTCGAGGTCGCGCAGCGGACGCCACGCGTTGTCCAGGCACAGATTGCGCCAGTGCCAAGGCAGCGCGGTGTCAGTGGCTGTATCTAGCATCAGGCGGAAGGTGGTGACCGCAATCAACCACGGGGAAGTGGCTGTACAGCCAGCAAGATAGCGGCCTTCAGCCAGGTAATGCTCGATCAGGCGCGGCTCGTCCGGCGCCAGCCCGCAGCGGATCTGGCGGCTCATCCAGCGCCAGCTTTCTAGATACGGCCCTTCACGCAACGCAGAACTCATGACCCAGGCTCGCTCGATAATGAGATTCATTATTAAGCGATATTGATTATCAAAACAAGTCTGCTAAAGGACAGGATGCACAAACACAAAAAAGGCGTATCACCGCTGCAGTGATACGCCTTGGCATGGAACCGGCCAGTCTTAGCTGCCCGCCACCATCATGCGTTCAATCAGCACCGAACCGGTGCGGATGTTGCTGCGCAGCTCCAGATCGTTGCCCACGGCCACGATCTGTTTAAACATATCGCGCATATTGCCGGCGATGGTCACTTCCTGCACCGGGAACTGGATTTCGCCATTCTCGACCCAGAAACCCGCCGCGCCACGGGAATAGTCACCGGTGACCATGTTCAGGCCGCTGCCCATTAACTCGGTGACAAACAGACCACGCCCCATTTTGCGAATCAAGGCTGCCTGGTCTTCATCACCGTGTGTCACAAAGAGGTTATGCACGCCGCCGGCGTTGGCAGTGCTCGGCATGCCCAGTTTGCGCCCCGAGTAAGTGCTCAGGATGTACGAAACCAACTCGCCGTCCTTGATAAACGGTTTGGCGTAAGTGGCCAGGCCATCATTGTCGAACGACGAGCTGCCCATGGCGCGCATCAGGTGCGGGCGCTCATCCAGGGTCAACCATTCAGGGAAAATCTGCTGCCCCATTGCATCGAGCAGGAACGACGATTTACGGTACAGGTTGCCACCCGAGATTGCCCCCAGGAAACTGCCAAACAGGCCGCCAGCCAGTTCGGCCGAGAACAGCACCGGCACCTCGCACGTCGGTACCGGGCGCGAGCCCAGTCGCCGGGCAGCGCGCTCGGCGGCGCGCTGGCCAATGCTCACGGCGTCCATCAACAACTCGCCCTGGCAATTGACGTCATACCAGTAGTCACGCTGCATCTGGCCGTCGCCTTCGGCAATCATTACGCAGCTGAGGCTGTGACGGGTCGAAGCCGAGCCGCCGATAAAACCATGGCTATTGCCGTACACGCGGCAGCCCTGATGGGTGCTGAGGGTGGTGCCATCGGCATTTTTGATCCGGCTGTCGGCCTCAAATGCAGCGGCTTCGCAGGCCAGGGCCTTTTCAATGGCCTGCTCGGGGGTGATGTCCCAGGTGTGGAACACATCAAAGTCTTTCAGTTCACGAGCCATCAGGCTGGCATCGGCCAAACCCGAGCTTTCGTCTTCCGAGGTGTGTTTGGCAATCGCCAGGGCGGCGGCGACGGTTTCGCGGATGGCATCCGGGCCGGTGGCCGAGGTGCTGGCCGAGCCTTTGCGCTGGCCTACATAGAGGGTGATGCCAAAACCCTGGTCACGGTTGAACTCTACGGTTTCAACTTCGCGCTGACGTACCGAGGTCGACAACCCCTGCTCCAGCGACACGGCGACTTCACAGGCGCTGGCACCCTGGCGCCTGGCTTCGGCGATGATTTGCTCGACCTGTTCCTGCAGTGCCGGCAAGGCCTGCGGGCCGACGCTTTGAACTGCACTCATGGTTTTCTCCACTCAAATTCTGTTTTCGGCAGGGCCGCCGAGCGACCGGGCCGGACAAGCGGCCCCCGACTGGTTATCATGGCGGCGTTTCTTTGCGGACTGCCACCATGGTTGATTCTTACGACGACGCCTTCGACGGCGAAAAAAGCAAATCGCAGGTCAAACGCGAGCTTCATGCTCTGGTTGATCTGGGCGAGCGTCTCACGACACTCAAGCCTGACTTGCTGAACAAAATGCCCCTGACTGACGCTATGCGTAAGGCTTTGGCAGATGCTCCAAAACACACGGCTCATATTGCGCGCAAGCGCCATATGATGTTCATCGGCAAACTGATGCGCGATCAACCGCTTGACGAAATTCTTGCCTTGATCGATCAAGTCGATGCCTCTTCTCGCCAGTACAACGAACGTTTTCACAACCTCGAGCGCTGGCGTGATCGCCTGATCGAGGGTGATGACGCTGTACTGGAAAAGTTTGTTGCCGAGTTCCCTGAAGCCGACCGCCAGCAAATGCGTTCGGTGATACGTCAGGCCAAACACGAGCTGGCTCATAACAAGGCACCGGCTTCAAGCCGCAAATTGTTCAAGTACATCCGTGGGTTGGACGAGACTCAACGCGGTCTGCGTTAAGCCTCGTACCCGTGAAGGTTGCCTGGCAACCTTCACGGGACCTCCCCTCAACCGCCCGTACCGCCTACAGTGATCGCGTCAATCTTCAGGGTTGGCTGGCCGACACCTACCGGCACCGACTGCCCATCCTTGCCACACGTGCCTACGCCGCTGTCCAGCGACAGATCGTTACCGACCATCGACACCTTGCTCATTGCTTCCGGCCCGTTGCCAATCAGGGTCGCGCCTTTGACTGGGCGAGTGATTTTGCCGTCTTCAATCAGATAGGCTTCGCTGGTGGAGAACACAAACTTGCCGCTGGTGATATCGACCTGACCACCACCCAGATTGGCGCAGTAGATGCCCTTTTTCACCGAAGCGATGATTTCGGCAGGATCGCTTTCGCCGCCCAGCATGTAGGTGTTGGTCATGCGCGGCATCGGCAAGTGCGCATAGGATTCGCGACGGCCGTTGCCGGTGCGCGCCACGCCCATCAGACGGGCATTGAGCTTGTCCTGCATATAGCCCTTGAGCACGCCGTTTTCAATCAGGGTGGTGCACTCGGTCGGGGTGCCTTCGTCATCCACGCTCAGCGAGCCACGGCGGCCCGCCAGGGTACCGTCATCGACGATGGTGCACAGTTTGGAAGCAACCATTTCGCCCATGCGTCCGCTGTAGGCAGAACTGCCCTTGCGGTTGAAGTCCCCTTCCAGACCGTGACCCACCGCTTCATGCAACAGTACGCCGGACCAACCCGAGCCCAGAACCACCGGCATGGTGCCTGCCGGAGCCGGTACCGCTTCGAGGTTGACCAGGGCCTGGCGCAACGCTTCACGGGCGTAACCCATGGCACGATCGTCAGTGAGGAAATAGCGGTAGTCGGTACGCCCGCCACCACCATGACCGCCGCGCTCGCGACGGCCATTCTGCTCAACGATGACGCTGACGTTGAAACGCACCAGCGGCCGGATATCTGCCGCCAGCCCGCCATCGGTGGAGGCCACCAGAATCCGCTCCCAGACCCCGGCCATGCTCACGGTGACTTGCTGGATACGCGGATCGAGGGCGCGGGTGGCGGCATCGACACGCTTGAGCAGCTCGACCTTTTCTGCGCGGCTGATGACTTCCAGCGGGTTGTCCGGGCCATACAGCTGGGCCACGTCCTGGGTGGTGAACGCCTGTACCGTGCCGTTTTGCCCGGCACGGGAGATCGAACGGGCGGCGCGGGCGGCCTGACCCAATGCGTCCAGGGTAATGGCATTGCTGTAGGCAAAGCCGGTCTTCTCGCCAGACTGGGCGCGAACACCTACACCCTGGTCGAGGTTAAAGCTGCCTTCTTTGACGATGCCGTCTTCCAGCGCCCAGGATTCGGAAATCTGGCCCTGGAAATACAGGTCTGCCGCGTCGATACCCGGCCCGGCCAGGTCGCCCAATACGCTTTGCAGGCTTTCGATGGTGACACCTCCGGGTGCCAACAGGTGTTCGCTGACTGAGGTCAACAACTCGCTCATAATCACTCCGTCTTGGCCCCTGCTTCAGCATCTTTGAGTGCTGAACCCTCGGGCCTGAAAAATCTGTTCTGTGGGAGCGGGCTTGCTCGCGATGGCATCGATGCGGGGCAACGGTTACACCCTGTCGCCTGCATCGCGAGCAAGCCCGCTCCCACTTAAATTAGATGGGCGTTGAACCGCCGATGGCTCACCACCGGCATGCGCGCCCTGATATCCGCCTGCTCAAGCGCATCGCGGCGGGCCAGCAACACTCCCTCGCCCTGCGCCTGCTCGGCCAGCACCCGCCCCCAGGGATCGATAATAGCTGCATGCCCCCAGGTTTCTCGCGGGCCCGGATGCACGCCGCCCTGGGCCGCTGCAAGGATATAGCACTGGGTTTCAATGGCGCGGGCGCGTATCAGTATCTCCCAATGGGCCGCACCCGTGACAGCGGTAAAGGCCGAGGGCGCGGTAATCAGTTCAGCGCCCGCAGTGCGCAGCTCACTGTACAGCTCCGGGAAGCGCAGGTCATAACATACGCTCAGGCCCAGCTTGCCGACCGGGGTATCCGCCACGACCACACGCCCTCCATGAGCATAGTCATCAGACTCACGGTAGCGGCCACGGTTGTCAGACACATCCACGTCAAACAAGTGCAATTTGTCGTAACGGGCCGCTTGCTCGCCCTCGGCGTTGATCAGCAATGAACAAGCATTGACCTTGGCTTCAGGCTGCCCCTCGGGCGGCAGAGGCAAAGTACCAGCCACTACCCATAACTTGAGGTCGCGGGCGGTCTGTTTCAACCAGGGCAGGATCGGGCCCTCGCCCAAGGCCTCGGCGCGGCCGATGGCGGCAGTATCGCGACGGCCCATCGCGGCAAAGTTCTCGGGCAACACGGCCAGTTGCGCACCGCCTTGGGCAGCCTCCTCCAGCAGCCGGCGCGCCTGGGCCAGATTGGCCAGGACATCGCTCTGGCTGACCATTTGAATCACTGCCAGGGTCATGCTGCGCTCCTAGTGTTTCTCGAAAGGCTTGTCGAAGGTGATTTTCGGATCGTTCCACGGGCCCTGGATGCTGTATTGCACGCTGGCGAAGCGCGACACCTGGTCACCGATCAGCTTGTTGAGCAGGAACATCGCCCCGCCCGCTGCCGGCCCGCCCACCAACAGCGCTGCAAGGGGCAGGTTATTGGTCACGGGCAAGGTCACCAGCAGCTTGGCGTCGACCCGGTCGGTGACCATGTTCAATGTACCGTTAAGTTCCAGATTGGTGGACGGCCCGGTCATCAGGATCGGCTTGCCTGTGCTGTACACGCCGCTGCGGGCATTGAGCACGCCCTTGACCCGGTCATAGCTCAGGCCCTTGCCGAACAGGTCGGAGAAGTCCAGGCGCAGACGACGGCCAATGGCGTTGAAGTTGAGCAAGCCAAAAATGCGCAGCACCTGGGCGCTGCCGTCGACTTCCACAAACTGCCCCTTGTTGAGCGAGGCGTCCAGTGTGCCGGAGAAACGCTTGAGGCCAATCCACGCTGGCGAACCGGGCCAGTTGCCATCGATGTCCACATGAAAGTTGTCGCTGGTGACGCTGGGGGCAAAGCCCCAGTTCTTCAGCACCGTGGCCAGGTTGCCGCCACCCAGGCGCCCCTGGTACCAGCTTTTGCTGTTACCCGCCACGCCTTCCCAGCCGCCCGAACCTTCAAGCAGCATGCCCTTGAGCCCCAGATTGAGACTGGTAAGGCTGATGCCACGGCTGTTGGGTCGAATGTTGAGTGACCAGGCACCAAGCAGGTCCGCCCCCTGGTAGAGCTGGCGAATAATGATGTCCAGGGCCGGTATTTTGCGCGGGTCGACCGCAGCCAGCGGGTCGGGGGCATTCTCGTCTGCCACCGTCTTGGGATCAGGCGCAGGCAGGCGAATGGTCTGCATGTTGACCACAATCGGTGCGTTGTTCGCATCCGGCAGGGTCACGGCGCCGATGGCCTGCTTGCTGTCGATTTGCAGCGCCCAGGAGGCGGCGACGCGCTTCATGACCAGGCGCACCTGATCCAATTGGGTGCCGAAGGCAATCAACTTGCCGACTTTAAAGTCCGCACTGCTGAGCAGTTGCTTGGCGCTGCCGCCGGGGTCATTGCCGGCATATCGTTCGACCAGCGCCTGCCAGGGGGCGACGTCCAGCTCCGACAGCACGCCGCGAATGCGCAGGCCCTTGGTCGTGGGCAAAACGGGTTTGCCATCGCCCAGGAACAACTCGCCACGCCCGTCTTCAAACTTGCCATTGGGGGCAGCAAAGGTCAGGTTGACCAGGTCGCCGTAGTCAAACCAGTACCGCCGCTCGGCCCCTTGCAGAGTCATGCGAAACACGCTGTTGCGGCTTTCATTGGCCGCCAGCCCGAAGGGTGCCGGCAAATCCACCACCGCGCCCTTGAGGCTGGAGCTGACGCGCAACTGGCTGTCGGCACCGTCCAGGGTCAGTTGCAACTGATAGGGCAAGTCACCGCTTACCGGGATCGGTTGGTTGAACTTGAGCCAGTCCGTGAGTTTTTTCACCCCCACCTGACCGCTGGCCACCACCCGGGTGCTGATGCGGCCAGGCTTGCCGTCGGCAAAGATCTGCGCGGTGATCGGGCGATCGAACGCCCGGGCGCTGATGCCCTTGCCGCTCAGACCCTTGGCACTGTCAAAGCGCAGGTCACCCTTGAGCTGGGTCAGTTCAAGCTCGGGTTCGCTGATTTTCAGGCGCGCCTTGTCGACATTGAAGTCCACCAGGATTTTCGGCTCCACGCCCTGTTCCAGCGGGATGTCCAGATCAACACGGCCCTTGAGCGAACCTTCACCCTGCCAGCCAGCGAACGTTTCTGCGGTACCTATCGGTGCTTCCTGAAGAATTTTCAGACCGTCCCCCAGCCCGCCCTCAAAGTCGCCATCCAGAAACAGATGGCTGACCTTGCCGGCAGGCACATGCGGGATGCTGACAGCCACGTTACGCACACGGGTGTCGAGTAGCTGACCTTTGCTGGCCATGATCCGCACACCGCTGTCTTCAATAAACACATCGCCCGACACGTTACGCACATGGGGCCAGCCAGGCTGGAACGCCAGTTCTGCGCCATGCACCTTGAAAAACAGGCTGATATTGCGCGCCGCCGCAACGGCGTCATGGCTCAGCGAACCTTGATACTGGAAAAAACCCTCTTCGACTGCGCCTTTGATAATCGCCGTGCTCAGCCATTCCGAAAGCGCCGGACTCAGTACTTCAGGCAGGTACTTGGGGGTAAAACGGCCGTCGCCATCTGTCAGGCCCACCCGCAGGTCCATGTAATCTTCCTGGGAATGGTCAAGGTGAATGCGGATCAAAAAGTCGGCCGCGATATTGCCCTCTTCCCCCAGCACTTTGATGTAGGGCGCAATCAGGGTGAAGCTGTCCTTGTTCAGGGTCCAGGTCAGCAGGGCATTGGCTTGCAGGTATTGCCAGGGCTTGGCGAAGATCGGGTCGAGGTGCAGCATGAAGTCTTTGCTGTCCAGGCGCAGTTCGCCCTTGCCCAGGTCGCCGCTGATCAGGCCACTGACATTGCGCGCCGCCGGAGCGCCGTGGGTGGCATTGAAGCCGACCTGCTCCAGATTGGCCGCAAAGCTGATTTTTTGATCGTCCGTGGCTGCTGGTCGATAATCAGCCAGCACATTGCGCAAGGTGCCGGTAACGCTCAGTTGATCGATGACTTTGGCGACGGCTTCCGGCACGGGGGCCAGTGAGTCCATCAGCGGCGTGATCGGGGTCAGGTCCAGGCGGTCGGCCTGCAGGTGCCAACGCTCCTGCTCCTTGTCGGTGGCCGCGAACTGCTGCAGTTGCAGACGGGTTTCCCAACGGGTCTTGCCCAGGTTCATGGCCAGTGAGTCGAGCACCACCCTGAAACCCTGTTTGCCGCGCTCAGCCCAGGCATGCAGCGCCAGGTTCTCGATGGTCTCGGGTTTGCGATCGGCATAGGCACCACTGAACCGGGTCGCATTCAGGCGCGCCACCGCGCTCTGTACCGAGCCCTGGCTCCAGTTGAACCAGAACTCGCCTCCAGCCTTGAGCTCGGAGACTTTCCACGGTGCGATCAGCGTGGCCGGCAGCCACTTGGCCCAATCACTTTGCGGCAGGCTCACATAGGCCTGGGCCGCACCGTCACGCCAGTGGCTGGCCTGAACCTGTGTGCTGAGGCTCAGCGCCACGGGCTGGCCATCGGGCAAGGTCAGCCGCGCATCAAGACGCTGGTCCGACGCGCCGACGTCCAGCGTCAGCCCGACATAAGTCAGGGTCAGCGGGGATTGTTTGTAGGGTTCCAGGGTCACCTGGCTGTCGAGCACCGACAACCGCGCCACACGTTGCAGCTGGTTGAGCAACTGCTCAGGGTCAAGCGGCTGGTCATCCTGCACCGGCAGCCCTTCGAGTGCCCAGTGGCCGTGTTCATCCTGGCGCAAGCTCAGTTGCAGACCATTGAGTTGCACGTGACCAATACGGATATCACGGTTCAACAGGCTGGCCCACACATCGGGCACCACCTGCACTTCATCCAGACGCAGGGCGCTGTTGCCCTCACCGACCATGACGTCGTGGGCCTTCAATACCGGCGCCATGCCGCTCCAGCTTCCTTCCAGGCTGCCAATGGTCAATGGCATGCCCAGCGCTTCGCGGGCTTTGCTCTGCACTTCAACGCGGTATTCGGCGATCAGGGGGGTCAATTCACGGCCGATACTGACGTACAACGCCGTCAGGACCAAAACCAGAGCGCACGCGCCCAGCCCCCAACGGGTCAGCGCGGCAAAAAAGCGTGTCAGACGCTCCATGTCAGGTGGCCCCTTAAATAATGATCGTAGGGGCCGGTTTCAGCCCCTTTTCGACGCTATGTGACGCTAGATACTTCAGAGCAGCACCACGTCGTATTGTTCCTGGGAGTACATGGTTTCGACCTGAAAACGAATCGTGCGACCGATAAACCCTTCCAGCTCCGCGACATTGCCTGACTCTTCGTCCAGCAAACGATCCACCACTTTCTGGTTGGCCAGCACACGATAGCCGGTCGCTTGATAAGCCCGGGCCTCTCGCAGGATCTCACGGAAGATTTCATAGCAGATGGTTTCGGGGGTTTTCAACTTTCCCCGGCCCTGGCAGCACACGCACGGCTCGCACAACACTTGCTCCAGGCTCTCGCGCGTACGTTTGCGGGTCATCTGCACCAGACCCAACTCGGTAATGCCGATGATGTTGGTCTTGGCGTGATCACGCTCCAGCTGTTTTTCCAGGGTGCGTATCACCTGGCGCTGGTGCTCTTCATCTTCCATGTCGATAAAGTCGATGATGATGATCCCGCCCAGGTTGCGCAGGCGCAGTTGCCGGGCAATCGCGGTAGCCGCTTCGAGGTTGGTCTTGAAGATGGTTTCCTCAAGGTTGCGATGCCCCACAAACGCGCCGGTGTTGACGTCGATGGTGGTCATGGCCTCAGCCGGGTCGACCACCAGATAACCGCCGGACTTGAGCGGTACCTTGCGGTCCAGGGCCTTCTGGATTTCGTCTTCAACGCCGTACAAATCGAAAATCGGCCGTTCGCCCGGGTAGTGCTCAAGGCGGTCGGCGATTTCCGGCATCAGTTCGGCAACAAATTGCGTGGTCCTCTGAAAGGTTTCCCGCGAATCGATGCGAATTTTCTCGATCTTAGGGCTGACCAGATCACGCAATGTACGCAGCGCCAGGCCCAGGTCTTCGTAGATCACCGTCGGCGCGCCAACCGTCTTGATCTGGGCACCGATCTGGTCCCACAAACGACGCAGGTAGCGAATATCCATCAGGATCTCATCCGCCCCGGCACCTTCGGCCGCCGTACGCAGGATAAACCCGCCGGCTTCCTTGATGCCTTCCTGGGCCACGCAATCACTGACCACCTGTTTAAGGCGTTCGCGCTCGGCTTCGTCTTCGATCTTCAGCGAAATGCCGACATGGGCAGTGCGCGGCATATACACCAGGTAGCGCGAGGGTATCGACAGTTGAGTCGTCAGGCGCGCACCTTTTGAACCTATCGGGTCTTTGGTGACTTGCACCACCAGGCTCTGGCCTTCATGCACAAGCGTACCGATGCTTTCAACGGCCTGGCCTTCACGCAGGGAAATTTCGGAGGCATGAATAAAAGCAGCACGATCCAGACCGATATCCACAAAGGCAGCCTGCATGCCGGGCAAAACCCTGACAATCTTGCCTTTGTAGATATTACCGACAATGCCCCGGCGCTGGGTACGTTCGACATGCACCTCTTGCAGAACACCGTTCTCTACCACTGCCACGCGCGATTCCATCGGCGTGATGTTGATCAGGATCTCTTCACTCATGGCTGGGTCTCGTTCAGGCGTCATCACAGTAGTGCCACGTCTCGTAGGTGCCGTATTCAGCGCACGGTAAGGTTTTGCCAACAGGGTATGCCGAAATGCCCGAGCAGTTCTGCGGTTTCGCACACAGGCAGGCCCACGACGGCGGAATAACTGCCATTCAGGCCCGCCACAAACACCGCAGCCAAGCCCTGAATGGCGTAGCCACCGGCTTTGTCCAGGGGTTCACCGCTGGCCCAATACAGGCTGGCTTCTTGTTTGCTGATGTTTCTAAAGCGTACCTGACTGCGTACCACTCGGGTTTCACAGCGCCCGGCGTCAATAATCGCGATCGCGGTCAACACCTCATGCTCCCGGCCAGACAGCGCCATGAGCATAGCCAAGGCGTCGGCCTCGTCGACCGGTTTACCGAGAATGTGCTCATCGAGCACCACGGCCGTGTCAGCCCCCAGTACGCAAAACGCACCGTCCGGCATGGTCGTCAGCAGTTGTTGGCGCCCGGCCTGGGCCTTTTCGCGCGCCAGGCGCTCGACATAGGCCACAGGGGATTCATTCGGGAGGGGAGTTTCGTCAATGGCTGCGCTGACCGTTTCAAACGGCACGCCGATCTGAGTCAACAACTCGCGTCGGCGCGGTGAGCCAGAGGCCAGATAAAGCGAGGTCATCAAGACATCTCCCTGTCGAGGTGCACAAACCAGGAAATGGCTCGTATCCGGTTAATTAATTTTGAAGCGTCTGCACAGCCCGCGCAGCCCGTAACTGACCCAGGGCCACAGCAGGGCACTGACCACACCCGGCAACACCAGCGCCAGCGTTGGCTGGCGATTGCCGGTCAACGCACTGAGCCACAGTTGGGCAAGCTGCGCCAGGCCGAACACAACCAGAAGCACCAGGCATTGCTGCCACATCGGGAACACCCGCAAGCGCTGCTGAAGGGACAGCACCAGAAAGGTAATCAGGGTCAGGGTCAGGGCGTTCTGCCCCAGCAACGTGCCATACAGCACATCCTCCGCCAACCCCAGGCAAAACGCGGTGACCATGCCCACTTTGTGCGGCATGTACAAGGCCCAGAAAGCCAGTAGCAATGCCAGCCAGAGCGGGCGCAGGATTTCCATGAACTGGGGCATGGGTGAAATACTGAGCAACAGGCCAATGGCAAATGTCAGCCAGATGATCCAGCCGTTACGCGAACGGGTACTCGCCATTTATTGCCTCTCCCGGGTAGTGGCCGGCACGGCGGCTGGCGGCTTGGCGGCAGGGGTTGCAGCGGGCGCAGGTTTTTTCACGGTCTTGGGCTCGGCAACAGCCGCCGGAGCTGGAGCCACAGCCGCCGGGATAACGGCCGCTGCAGGCGCAACCGGCTTGGGCACCGTCGCCGGAATGATCGGCGGCGGTTCACCGTTTTGTTCAGCCTGCTGAGCCTTGGCCGCATCGTTGGCCCGCTCTTCAGGGGTACGGCTGTCACTGAACACCAGCAGCAGGTAACGGCTGCGATTCAGGGCTGCCGTCGGCACGGCCCGCACAATGGCAAAGGGCTGACCCGAATCGTGAATCACCTCCTTTACCGTTGCCACCGGATAACCGGCCGGGAAGCGCTGCCCCAGGCCCGAGCTGACCAACAGGTCACCCACCTTGATATCCGCCGTATCGGCAACATGACGCAGTTCAAGGCTCTCGGGGTTGCCCGTACCGCTGGCAATCGCCCGCAACCCGTTACGGTTGACCTGCACTGGAATGCTATGGGTGGTATCGGTCAGCAACAGGACACGCGAGGTGTAGGGCATCAACTCAACCACCTGCCCCATCAGACCGCGGGCATCGAGTACCGGCTGGCCCAGCACAACGCCGTCACGTTCACCCTTGTTGATGATGATGCGATGAGTGAAGGGGTTGGGGTCCATGCCGATCAGCTCGGCCACTTCGACCTTTTCGTTGACCAGCGCCGAAGAGTTGAGCAACTCGCGCAGGCGAACGTTCTGCTCGGTCAAGGCCGCCAGCTTTTGCATGCGCCCCTGAAGCAGAAGGTTTTCGGTTTTGAGTTTCTCGTTTTCAGCCACCAGCTCAGTGCGGCTGCCGAACTGACTGGCCACGCCCTGCCACAAACGCTGCGGCAGATCGGTGATCCAGTAGGACTGCATCAGTACCAGGGACATCTGGCTGCGCACAGGCTTGAGTAACGTAAAGCGAGCGTCCACTACCATTAGCGCGACCGATAGCACGACCAGCACCAGAAAGCGCACGCCCAATGAGGGGCCTTTGGAAAAGAGCGGTTTAATAAGCCGCTCCTCCCGGGCAGGTGTTCAATTTATTCATACGGCTTCAAGCGGCCTGGATGAAGATTGACAGAAGATAAACGCCAAAAGGCAGCACTGCAAAGTGCTACCTTCTGATGATAACGAAAGGGCTGCACCACGCGATCTTATTCGCTGGAGAGCAGGTCCATCGTGTGTTTATCCATCATTTCCAGCGCACGGCCACCGCCACGCGCAACACAGGTCAACGGGTCTTCGGCAACAATCACCGGCAGACCGGTTTCCTGAGCCAGCAACTTGTCGAGGTCACGCAGCAAGGCGCCACCACCGGTCAGTACCAGGCCACGCTCGGCGATGTCCGAAGCCAGCTCTGGCGGAGACTGTTCCAGCGCGCTTTTCACGGCCTGAACGATGGTTGCCAGCGACTCTTGCAGAGCCTCGAGCACTTCATTGGAGTTCAGGGTGAAGGCACGTGGTACGCCCTCTGCCAGGTTACGGCCGCGTACGTCGACTTCACGTACTTCACCACCCGGGTAGGCAGTGCCGATTTCCTGCTTGATGCGCTCGGCAGTCGATTCACCGATCAGGCTGCCGTAGTTACGGCGCACATAGGTGATGATTGCTTCGTCGAAACGGTCGCCACCTACCCGTACGGATTCGGCGTAAACCACACCGTTCAGGGAGATCAGCGCGATTTCAGTGGTACCGCCACCGATATCGACAACCATCGAGCCACGAGCTTCTTCAACCGGCAGGCCTGCACCGATGGCCGCAGCCATTGGTTCTTCGATCAGGAACACTTCACGGGCACCGGCACCGAGTGCCGATTCACGAATGGCGCGACGCTCTACCTGAGTCGACTTGCAAGGCACGCAAATCAAGACTCGCGGGCTAGGTTGCAGGAAACTGTTTTCATGCACCTTGTTGATGAAGTACTGCAGCATTTTTTCGCAAACGCTGAAATCGGCGATAACGCCGTCCTTCATCGGACGAATGGCAGCAATGTTGCCCGGTGTACGGCCAAGCATGCGCTTGGCCTCGGTGCCGACAGCAACGACACTTTTCTGGTTACCGTGTGTCCGAATAGCCACAACTGATGGCTCATTCAGGACAATACCGCGCTCGCGCACGTAAATAAGGGTGTTGGCAGTGCCCAGGTCGATGGAAAGATCGCTGGAAAACATGCCACGCAGTTTCTTGAACATGGGAAAGGGACCCTAGGCAACGCGTGGGTAAAAAAGTGCGGCAAACTCTAACAACGACAGGGATTTTGGGCAAGGCGCCAATATGTTAAATTGGGCGCTTTTCTGAGCACCAACACCCACAATCGCGGCCATATGACCGTAGAAATGCGGTAGTGTTCCGACAATCTAACACACGGATAGCATCCGTCCTGTTTTCCACTGGAGAATCCCATGGCGCTAGACCGCTCCGACGTGGAAAAAATCGCACATTTGGCCCGTCTTGGCCTCAATGATGCCGATATTCCACGCACCACCGAAGCCCTTAACAGCATTTTGGGGCTGATTGATCAGATGCAGGCCGTCGACACGACCGGTATCGAGCCTCTGGCCCACCCACTGGAAGCCAGCCAGCGCCTGCGTGCAGACGTCGTGACTGAGAGCAATCATCGCGAGGCGTATCAGTCCATCGCACCGGCGGTCGAAAACGGCCTCTATCTGGTTCCGAAAGTCATCGAGTAAAGGGAAAGCGCCTGCATGCATCAATTGACTCTGGCCGAGATCGCCCGCGGACTCGCCGATAAAAAGTTTTCTTCCGAAGAGCTGACCAAGACCCTGCTGGCGCGTATCGCCCAGCTCGATCCTCAGCTCAACAGTTTTATCACCCTCACCGAAGACCTTGCCCTGGAGCAGGCCAAGGCCGCTGACGCACGCCGCGCCAACGGTGAAAGCGGTGCCCTGCTGGGCGCCCCGATCGCTCACAAGGACCTGTTCTGCACCCTGGGCGTACGCACCAGCTGCGCCTCGAAGATGCTCGACAACTTCAAGGCACCGTACGACGCCACAGTGGTAGCCAAGCTGGCCGCTGCCGGCGCCGTAAGCCTGGGCAAGACCAACATGGACGAGTTCGCCATGGGTTCGGCCAACGAATCGAGCTACTACGGCGCGGTCAAAAACCCGTGGAACCTTGACCACGTACCCGGCGGTTCGTCGGGTGGTTCGGCCGCCGCCGTTGCCGCCCGCCTGTTGCCTGCCGCGACGGGGACCGACACTGGCGGATCAATCCGACAGCCGGCAGCCCTGACCAACCTCACAGGCCTGAAACCGACGTACGGTCGCGTTTCGCGCTGGGGCATGATCGCCTACGCCTCCAGCCTCGACCAGGCCGGCCCGCTGGCTCGCACGGCCGAAGACTGCGCCATCCTGCTGCAAGGCATGGCCGGTTTCGACCCGCAAGACTCCACCAGCATTGACGAACCCGTACCGGACTTCAGCGCCAACCTCAATGGTTCGCTGAAAGGCCTGCGTATCGGCGTGCCTAAAGAGTTCTTCAGCGAAGGCCTCGACACGCGTATCGCCGAGCTGATCCACAACAGCATCAAGGAACTGGAAAAACTCGGCGCCGTGATCAAGCCGATCAGCCTGCCGAACATGCAGCACGCGATTCCTGCGTACTACGTCATCGCACCTGCCGAGGCCTCGTCCAACCTGTCGCGTTTTGACGGTGTGCGCTTCGGCCATCGCTGCGAAAACCCCAAGGACCTCACTGACCTGTACAAGCGCTCGCGCGCCGAGGGCTTTGGCCCGGAAGTACAGCGCCGGATCCTGGTGGGGGCCTACGCCCTGTCGGCGGGCTACTACGACGCTTACTACCTGCAGGCGCAAAAAATCCGTCGCCTGATCAAAAACGACTTCATGGCGGCATTCAACGAAGTCGACATCATCCTCGGCCCGACCACGCCTAACCCGGCCTGGAAAATCGGCGCTAAAAACAGCGACCCGGTTTCCGCCTACCTGGAAGACGTCTACACCATCACCGCCAACCTCGCGGGCCTGCCGGGCCTGTCGATGCCAGCCGGTTTTGTCGATGGCTTGCCAGTGGGCGTGCAGTTGCTTGCACCTTATTTCCAGGAAGGTCGCCTGCTCAACGTCGCCCACCAGTATCAGTTGAACACTGACTGGCACACGCGCTCACCTGCCGGCTTCTGAGGAGAAACATATGCAATGGGAAGTTGTGATCGGGCTGGAAATTCACTCCCAGCTCGCCACCCAATCGAAGATTTTCTCCGGTAGTGCCACCACCTTTGGTGCAGAACCGAACACCCAGGCCAGCCTGGTAGACCTGGGCATGCCCGGCGTATTGCCGGTACTGAACCAGGAGGCCGTGCGCATGGCCGTCATGTTCGGCGTGGCAGTAGATGCCGAGATCGGTCAGCACAACGTGTTTGCCCGCAAGAACTATTTCTACCCCGACCTGCCCAAGGGCTACCAGATCAGCCAGATGGAGTTGCCGATCGTCGGCAAGGGTCACCTGGACATCACTCTGGAAGACGGCACCGTCAAGCGGGTCGGCATTACCCGCGCGCACCTTGAAGAAGACGCCGGCAAAAGCCTGCACGAAGACTTCAGCGGCTCCACCGGCATCGACCTGAACCGCGCGGGCACACCGCTGCTGGAAATCGTTTCCGAACCGGACATGCGCAGCGCCAAAGAGGCCGTGGCCTACGTCAAAGCCATGCACGCCCTGGTACGTTACCTGGGTATCTGCGACGGCAACATGGCCGAAGGCTCGCTGCGTTGCGACTGCAACGTATCGGTGCGCCCGGTGGGTCAGGCCGAGTTCGGCACCCGCTGCGAGATCAAGAACGTCAACTCGTTCCGTTTTATCGAGAAGGCGATCAACAGCGAAATCCAGCGTCAGATCGAGCTGATCGAAGACGGCGGCAAGGTTATCCAGCAAACCCGCCTGTATGACCCGAACAAGGACGAAACCCGCGCCATGCGCAGCAAGGAGGAAGCCAACGACTACCGTTACTTCCCCGATCCCGACCTGCTGCCGGTGGTGATCGAAGATGCGTTTATCGAACAGGTTCGCGCCACCCTGCCAGAACTGCCACCGCAAAAGCGCGAGCGCTTCCAGTCGCAGTTCGGCCTGTCGGCCTACGACGCCAGCGTTTTGGCTTCGAGCCGCGAACAAGCTGACTACTTCGAAAAAGTCGTGAGCATCAGCGGCGACGCCAAGCTGGCGGCCAACTGGGTCATGGTTGAGCTGGGCAGCCTGCTTAACAAGCAAGGCCTGGACATCGACCAGTCACCGGTAAGCGCCGAACAGCTGGGCGGCATGCTGCAGCGCATCAAGGACAACACCATCTCCGGCAAGATTGCCAAAGTGGTGCTTGAAGCAATGGCCAATGGCGAGGGCAGCGCTGACGAGGTCATCGAAAAGCGCGGTCTCAAGCAAGTCACCGACAGCGGCGCCATTGAAAAGGTGCTGGACGAAATGCTGGCGGCCAACGCAGAGCAGGTCGAGCAATACCGTGCGGCAGATGAAGCCAAGCGCGGCAAGATGTTCGGTTTCTTTGTCGGCCAGGCGATGAAAGCGTCCAAAGGCAAAGCTAACCCGCAACAGGTCAACGAGCTGCTGAAAAGCAAACTCGAAGGCTAAGCCACTCAACTGTGGGAGCGGGCTTGCCCGCTCCCACAGATTTTTGTGGTTATTTCCCGCAACAGAAGGATTCCCCCATGAAGCAGCTACTCGGCGCCTGCGCCCTGCTCAGCTTGCTCGCCGGCTGTGCCAGCCATGACATAGACCCCCGCGGCTATGACAAAACCGGCATTGCCTCCTATTACGGCGCTCGCCACCACGGCAAGCGAACCGCCAGCGGTGAACCTTTCGACCAAAATGCCCTTACCGCTGCCCATCCCGCCCTGCCTTTCGGGACGCGGGTACTGGTCACCAACTTGAGCAACGACAAATCCGTCGTGGTACGCATCAATGACCGCGGCCCGCATACGCGCAGCCGCTTGATCGATCTTTCACGCCAGGCCGCCAGGCAGTTGGATATGCTGCGCAGTGGCACGGCTAAAGTCCGGGTCCAGGGCTTGAGCGACTAAGCGAGGGGGTCACTATTTTCGGCTTGAACGCATTATCTGCGTGGAGCGTGCTGCAACTGTTCGGCGGCCTGGTGCTGTTGATTGCAGGTGCGCAGCTGTTGGTGCGCTGCGCAGAGCACATTGCGAGCAAATTGAAGGTACGGCCACTTCTGGTCGGTTTGACCGTGGTAGCAATGGGCAGCAGCGCCCCCCAGATGACGGTCAGCCTGCAGGCCGCGCTCAATGACACCGCGGACATTGCCGTGGGCAGTGTCATTGGCAGCAATATTTTTAACATCCTCGTCACCCTCGGGCTTTCGGCGCTGATTATTCCACTGCGGGTGTCGCGACAGCTGGTGCGCCTGGACATCCCGTTGATGATTCTCGCCAGCATCATGGTGTTTGCACTGGCCCTGAACCATCAACTCGACCGCCTGGACGGCGCACTGTTGCTGGTCGGCTTGCTGGTGTACCTGTTCTTGCTGCTGCACCAATCCCGCCACAGCGGTCACCACCACCCCGGCCGCGACACCCCTCACGCTTCATGGCTACGCACACTCACGCAGATGGGCTGCGCCTTGCTCCTCCTCGGGTTTGCCGGCCACCTGCTGCTGGGCGCTGCCGTCGAGGTGGCGTCAGAGCTGGGCCTGTCCGAACGCATCATCGGCCTGACCATCATCGCCGTGAGTACCTCACTGCCCGAGCTGGCCACTTCCCTGATTGCTGCATTTCGCGGCCAGCGTGAAATTGCGGTGGGCAACGTCATTGGCAGCAACGTGTTTAACCTGCTGGGCGTATTGGGGCTCACCGCCCTGCTGGCGCCCGCGCCACTGTCGGTGTCGCCCAATGCACTGGCCTTCGACCTGCCGGTAATGCTGGGCGTCGCAGCACTGTGCCTGCCGGTGTTCTATAGCGGCTATCGGGTGACACGGGCGGAAGGCTTGCTGTTTCTCGGCTTGTATCTGGCGTATGGCCTGCACGTAGTGTCATTCACCACCGGCATGCCGCTGGCAGGCAAGCTCGAGCATCTGATGCTGTTTTACATTCTGCCGGCTTTGTTGCTGTTTCTGCTGTTCAGCACTTTGCGTGCATGGCGCCGACAACATTGAGGCGTGGTGATTACCACTTAATGCAGGAACAAAACCTACAACAAAGACAGGTACATCCTGCTGAAGTATTTAGATAACTCCCGTAAACATGGAGGATGCCGCGCGATAACATGCGCCTCTGGTATTTACGGGCCTGCCATGAACTCACTTCGCTCCCTCGTTTTACTCGCCCTCACCTTGCTGACAAGCGGTTGCAGTTACGCATCGGATGCCGCGATGACCTGCTTCATCAACAACGGTCAAGATTTCAGTAAAGTATTGGGCTGCTACAAACAGGCTCAAGCTGATCAGGCGCTGACGCACAAGTTCATCGGCTCAACATTGTTTCCCGGGGTGGAAAGACGTCGCTTCGAGCTTCAGTCCCAGCGCTGGACAGGGCATGACTTCGCTCGCCCGACCGACTGGGTTCACACTGTCGATATCTATATTCCGCACGCTGCATTGAATAGCCAGGCACTGTTGATCGCCAATAACGGGATCAATATCCCTGCAACCGACAAACCCCTGCAACCTTCAACAGACTTTGCCGAAGAAATGGCACTCGGCATTGCCCGGCAAACGCAAACCATTGTGGTCTCTGTCAGCAATATCCCGAATCAGTACCTGACCTATGCCGATGATGACCTGGCGCGTCGCGAAGATGACAGCGTGGCCCATAGCTGGTCTCTGTTTCTAAAAAGCCCTGAGACCAGGCCATTTCTTTCGCTGCACATTCCCATGATGCTCACACTGGTCAAAGCCATGGACCTTGCCCAACAGGAGCTCAAGCCATGGCAAATAGATCGTTTTATTGCCAGCGGCGCGTCCAAACGGGGGTGGGCGGTATGGATGACGGCGCTGACAGACTCGCGGGTGAGCGCAATAGCCCCCTTTGTTATCGATATTCTCAACACCAAAGCGGTTCTGAAACACACCTATGGTGCTTATGGTAAAAGCTGGCCGATTGCTTTCAATGCCTATCACCACGAAGGCATTACGCAACAGTTAGAAACGGCTGATTTCGACAAACTGATGCAGATAGAAGACCCTCTGCTCTATGTCAAATCATCAACCGACAGGATGACAATCCCCAAGTACATCGTGAATGCCAGCAGCGATGACTTTTTTCTCCCGGACAACGCACGGTTTTATTTTGACGCGTTGCCTGGAACAAAAATGCTCCGTGTCGCACCCAACGCAAACCATTACGGGATCAAGGCATTTATCGAGAGTTCGTTGATTGCTTTTACCAACCGACTGCAACAGAAACGTCCATTACCGACCCTAACAACCATCGAAAAAACCGAATCGGCAAGTTCAAAAATGCACCTTGGGTTTTCTGAACGCCCCACCAAACTGGTTCAATGGCGCGCGTTCAATCTCAATGATCGTGATTTCCGACTGGCCTGCGGTATCAGGTACGAAGCCACCCCGATTGTCATGACCGAAAACAACACGCTTACCGTTGAGTTGAACTCACCCGAAGAGGGCTGGAGCGCCAACTACATAGAGGCCACGATGGCCGACGGCCTGGTCATCAGTACGCCTGTACTGGTTTTGCCGCACACCTATCCGACCTGGACACCCAAACAAATCGGGCCTGCATGCAGAAACCTGAACGATCCAGCCTGAGATTAAATCCAGCCGCCCCACTGCAACACAAAAATCCCGATATTGGTGGTGATAGCCGCCATCAAGGTGGTGATCACGATAATCGCTGCTGCCAGCTCGTGATTACCATTGGCTGCCCGCGCCATGACATAACTGGCAGCCGCCGTAGGGCTGGCGAAGTACAGGAACAAAATCCCCAGTTCCGGCCCGCGAAAACCGCAGATCCAGGCGCCGAGGGTTGCCAGCAGCGGCATGCTGACCATTTTCACCAGGCTGGCGCTCAGCGCCATGTCGCCACTTTTGCGCAGGCTCGCCAATGACAGCGTGCCACCGATGCAAATCAGCGCCAGCGGCAAGGTCATCGCCGCCAGATACTCACCCGATGCCTGCAACCAGCCAGGCAAGCTGATCTTGAACAGCGCAAAGGGCACTGCAGCCAGAACACTGATGATCAGCGGGTTCTTGACCACACTTTTGCAGATACTCCACGGATCGGACTTGATGACCGGGCTGTAAACCGCCAATACGATGGTCGACAGGGTGTTGTAGAGCAGGATCACCAGGCCGGCGAGCACTGCCCCCAGTGAAATCCCGTAGTCGCCGTACATGCTGGCCGCCAGAGCCAGGCCGATAACCCCGTTATTACCGCGAAAAGCGCCCTGGGTGTAGATGCCGCGATCTTCCCGCGGGCAGCGCCAGATTGACCAGCCCCACGCCAGGGCAAAGCTGAGCAGGGTCGCCGCGACAAAATACGCCAGCACCTTGGGCTGCAAGGCAGCCCTGAGGTCTGCGTGCAAAATACCCAAAAACAACAACGCCGGCATGGTGACGTTAAACACCAATGCCGACGCCGTATGGATAAAGTTGTCATTGATCCAGCCCACGCGCTTGAGCACCACGCCTAAAAACAGCATGGCAAACACGGGAGCCGTAATGGAGAGCGTCTGAAGGAATATAGCCAGCATGTCGGCGCTCTCGTGAAGACAGGACAGGTTGAAGCCTTCCAGGGGTCAGCTTCAACGACCTTTATTACATACCTTTGACGGCATAAATGCCGGCAGCATTACGCCAGTAGCCTTTGTAGTCCATACCATAGCCAAACACGTAACGGTCAATGCAAGGCAAGCCCGTGTAGTCGGCCTTCAGGTCAGGACGCGCCTTGCGGTCATGTTCCTTGTCGATCAATACCGCGGTATGCACCTGACGGGCACCGGCGTGTTTGCAGAAATCAACGATCGCGCTCAGGGTGTGACCTTCATCGAGGATGTCATCGATGATCAGTACATGACGGTCTATAAACGAGACTTCAGGCTTGGCTTTCCAGAACAGGTCACCACCCGTGGTTTCATTGCGATAGCGTGTCGCATGCAAATACGACGCTTCAAGCGGAAATTGCAGATGGGTAAGCAGCTTGCCGGAAAAAATCAGGCCGCCGTTCATCACACAAAATACCACTGGATTGGTCTCGGCCATTTCAGCCGTGATTTGCGCGCCAACGCGGGCAATGGCTGCCTCGACTTCAGCTTCGGTGTACAGGCAGTCAGCCTCTCGCATGATTTGACGGATATGCTCGAGATCAGCAGACATGACGCTCTCCAGGGGGTGTTGTGCAAGAAAAGCGGGCAAAGGTACGCATCCGCTTGGCTCAGATCAAGCATTTATGGACTAACGTGCAGTAATGTCTGTAGGACATCACCCCGGATTAGATTAATCTAGGCCGGTTTTTTTGCCTGCCCCCGGAGTTTTTCCCTATGCCTATCCGTGAGATACGCCATCCGCTAATCCGTCACAAACTCGGCCTGATGCGTCGTGCTGACATTAGCACGAAGAATTTCCGCGAGCTCGCTCAGGAAGTCGGCGCGTTGCTGACCTATGAAGCCACCAGTGACCTGACCCTCGAAACCTACGATATCGACGGCTGGTGTGGCACTGTTCAAGTTGAAAAAATCGCCGGTAAGAAAATTACCGTCGTCCCGATCCTGCGTGCAGGTATCGGCATGCTTGAAGGCGTCCTTAGCCTGATCCCGGGCGCCAAGGTCAGTGCTGTCGGCATTGCCCGCAATGAAGAAACCCTCCAGGCCCACACTTACCTGGAAAAACTGGTACCGGAAATCAACGAGCGTCTGGCGATGATTATCGACCCGATGCTGGCCACCGGTTCCTCGATGGTTGCCACCATTGATCTGCTGAAAAAAGCAGGCTGCAAGGAAATCCGCGCCATGGTGCTGGTTGCTGCGCCTGAAGGGATTGCAGCTGTTGAAGCCGCTCACCCGGACGTGACCATCTACACCGCCTCCATTGATGAGCGTTTGAACGAACACGGCTACATCATTCCGGGCTTGGGTGATGCCGGCGACAAGATCTTCGGCACCAAGCAAAAGGACATTTAACATGCAGGACGAGTTCAACGACCCGCTCTGGCGCCAGATCATATCTGGCGCGCAGATGCTCTTCGTGGCCTTTGGCGCGTTGGTGTTGATGCCTTTGATTACAGGCCTGGACCCTAACGTTGCGCTGTTCACGGCGGGTCTCGGGACTCTGCTGTTCCAGATCGTGACCCGGCGCCAGGTGCCGGTCTTTCTGGCTTCGAGTTTCGCTTTCATTACTCCGATCATTCTCGCCAAGGGTCAGTTCGGCCTGGCCGCGACCATGGGCGGCGTGATGGCAGCCGGTTTCGTGTACACCTTTCTCGGTTTCGCGGTAAAGCTCAAGGGCACCGGTTTTATTGACCGCCTGCTGCCACCCGTGGTGATTGGCCCGGTGATTATCTCGATCGGCCTCGCGATGGCACCCATTGCTGCACACATGGCCATGGGTCGCGCTGAAGATGGCACCGAGCTGATTCACTATCAGACGGCCATGCTGATCTCGATGCCAGCACTGCTGACCACCTTGATCGTGGCCGTATTCGGCAAAGGGATTTTCCGTCTGGTGCCGATCATTGCCGGCGTGCTGGTAGGTTTTAGCATGGCGTTCTACTTCGGTGTTGTCGACACCGCCAAGATCGCTGCCGCCCCCTGGTTTGCGCTACCGCACTTCACCGCGCCCGAGTTCAACTGGCAGGCGATTCTGTTTATCGTCCCCGTGGCACTTGCCCCGGCCATTGAACATATTGGCGGTGTCATTGCCGTAGGCAGCGTAACCGGTCGCGACTACCTGAAAAAACCGGGCCTGCACCGCACACTGTTCGGTGACGGCATTGCCACCACTGCAGCCGGTCTGCTGGGTGGCCCACCCAACACCACGTACGCCGAAGTGACAGGCGCGGTGATGCTGACCAAGAACTACAACCCGAAAATCATGACCTGGGCGGCGATCTTCGCCATCAGCCTGGCATTTATCGGCAAGTTCGGCGCACTGCTGCAAAGCATTCCTGTGCCGGTGATGGGCGGGATTCTGTGCCTGCTGTTCGGTTCGATTGCGGCGGTGGGCATGAACACCCTGATCCGTCATCAAGTCGACCTGAGCGAAGCACGCAACCTGGTAATCGTCTCGGTGACCCTGGTATTCGGGATTGGCGGCGTACTGATCGGTACGGGGATGGGGCCTGAGGACTTCGGTCTCAAAGGCATCGCGCTGTGCGCCATTGTGGCGATTGCGCTGAACCTGATCCTGCCGGGCAATGACAGCTGGAAGCACAAGAAAAAAGGTGACGGGCCCGTCATCTGACCTGTAATCCTTGTGGGAGCGGGCTTGCTCGCGATGGCATCACCTCTATCCAACAGATAGACCGCGTTGACTGCATCGCGAGCAAGCCCGCTCCCACAGGGGTTTTCTACAGGGCCAGCGGCGCCCTCTCACACAACGTGTTCAACGCCTGCGCCCACTGCGGGTGGTCATTGAGACACGGCACCAGCACCAACTCCTCGCCCCCCGCCTCGATAAACTGCTCGCGTCCGCGATCGCCAATCTCTTCCAGGGTTTCAATGCAATCGGCCACAAACGCCGGGCACATCACCAGAATTTTCTTCACCCCTTGCTTGGCCAACGCATCCAGACGCGCCTCAGTGTAGGGTTCAATCCACTTGGCCCGGCCCAGACGGGACTGGAACGCCACCGACCACTTCCCTTCAGGCAAGCCCATGCGCTCGGCAAAGGCCTGTGCGGTGCGCAGACACTGCGCCCGATAACAGGTGGCAAGTACCGCAGGCGATGCATTCTTGCAGCAGTCATCATTTTTGAAGCAGTGGTTGCCGGTCGGATCCAGCTTGTGTAAATGCCGCTCGGGCAAGCCGTGAAAGCTCAGCAGCAAGTGATCGTAATCCTGCTCCAGATGCGGTTGGGCACTTGCCACGAGAGCATCGAGGTATTCGGGCTGATCATAGAACGGTTGCAGGATGGAGAACTGGACAGGCAGCTTTTTGGCCTTTACCACCCGCTTGGCCTCTTCAATCACCGTGGTCACGGTGCTGTCGGCGAACTGCGGGTAAAGCGGCGCCAGAGTGACCTTTTTGATGCCCTGCGCAGCGATACGGGTCAACACGGTTTCAATCGATGGCTCGCCGTAACGCATTGCCAGCTCGACCGGGCCCTGGCTCCACTCTTTGGTCATGGCCTGTTGCAAACGGCGGCTCAGTTCCACCAGCGGCGAACCTTCCTTCCACCAGATCGAGGCATAGGCATGGGCCGATTGCTCGGGCCGCTTGATCAGAATCAGCGACACCAGCAAGCGTCGCACCGGCCACGGCAGATCGATGACGTACGGGTCCATTAAAAACTGATTCAAGTAGCTGCGTACATCCGCTACCGAAGTAGACGCCGGCGAACCCAGGTTAACCAGCAACAGCGCGTGATCGGTCATGCAACTTCCTATTTCAGGGGCGGGCGGCGACATCTTCGAGCGCCGCACGCAAATCGGTGAACTGAAAAGTAAAACCCGCTGCCAGCAGTTTTGCCGGTTGAGCCCGCTGACCACCCAGCAACAAACCGGCCATCTCGCCGAGCAGCACACGTAACACAAAGGCAGGCATGGGCATAAAGGCCGGGCGGTGCAACACGCGACCCAGCACCTGAGCAAATTCGCCATTGCGCACCGGATGCGGCGCGCAGGCATTATAAGGACCGCTTGCGGCATTCTCATGCACAAGAAAATCAATCAGGGCGATTTGGTCATTGATATGAATCCACGGCATCCATTGCCGACCATTGCCTATCGGCCCGCCCAGCGCCAGCTTGAACGGCAACAACAGGCGCGACAAAAAGCCGCCTTCGGCCGCCAGCACCAGCCCCGTGCGCACCAGTACCACGCGCACCCCCAAAACCTGTGCCCGCTGAGCGGTCTCTTCCCAGGCAATACACAAGTGGCTGGCGAAATCCTCACTCACCGTCGGCGACTCTTCTGTCAGCTCGCGCTCACCACCGTCGCCATACCAGCCCACGGCCGAACCCGATACCAGCACTGAAGGCTTTTGCGCACGACTTTGCAACCAACCCACAAGGGTCTCGGTCAAGGTGATGCGGCTGCTCCACAACAAAGCCTTGCGCTTGCGGGTCCAGGGCCGATCGGCAATCGGCGCGCCGGCCAGGTTGATCACCGCATCAATCGGCTCCTCACCAAGCTCTTCAAGCAGGGCAATCCCTTTGACCTGGGCACCGCATAATTGAGCCACCTGTTCGGGGCGACGGCTCCACACACTGAGGCGATGGCCTTGCGCCAGCCAGTGACGACAGAGCTGACGCCCTATCAAGCCTGTACCGCCGGTCAGCAAAATGTGCATGAGTTGATCCTCACAAGGAGTTTTATCGGGAGCACTGGTCTATTTTTATCTAAAGACCTTTTATCGGTCGTTGAGCTGATTTAAGAATAGGCCACATGGATCTGGAACAAACACTAAAACCTATACTAAAAAACATAATTGTACAGGTATTGCCGACGGCGTAGTCTGTGCAAACAGAGATCGGGGGCCACAATGACTGTACCCATTGCAATTATCGGTGCCGGCATAGCCGGGCTGTCAGCCGCAAATGCCCTGCACAAGGCGGGGCATGCAATTCAATTGTTCGATAAAAGCCGGGGCAGCGGTGGACGCATGTCGAGCAAGCGCAGTGATGTCGGGGTACTGGACCTGGGGGCTCAGTATTTCACCGCACGCGACCGCCGTTTTGTCGATGAAGTCCAGCAATGGCAAGCCGAAGGCTGGGCTGCCGAATGGGAACCGCACCTGTACCACTATAAAAATGGCCTGTTAAGCCCCTCACCCGACGAGCAAACCCGCTGGGTGGGCACGCCGCGCATGAGCGCCATTACCCGAGGCCTGCTGGGCCATTTGCCCGTGAGTTTCTCCTGCCAGATCACCGACCTTATACGCGGCGAAAAACGCTGGCACTTGCTGGATGCCGAAGGTGAGGAACACGGCCCGTTCAGCCACGTCATCATCGCCACTCCGGCACCACAAGCCACGTCCCTGCTGGCCAGCGCACCCAAGCTCGCAAGCGCTGCTGCCGGTGTGAAAATGGAACCGGCCTGGGCCGTGGCACTGGCGTTCGAATCCCCCCTCGACACGCCCATGGAAGGCTGCTTCGTGCAAGGCAGCCCGCTGGACTGGCTGGCCCGTAACCGCAGCAAACCCGGGCGCGACAGCCAGCCTGACACCTGGGTCCTGCACGCCACCAGTGCCTGGAGCAAACAGAACCTCGACCTGCCCAAAGAGTCGGTGATCGAACATCTGCACGGCGCATTTGCCGAGTTGATGCACTTCCCTACTCCCGCACCGATTTTCAGCCTGGCCCACCGCTGGCTCTACGCCCGCCCTGCTGCGGCGCATGAATGGGGCGCGCTGGCCGACTCCGATCTGGGCCTGTATGCCTGTGGTGACTGGTGCTTGTCAGGTCGCGTGGAAGGCGCCTGGCTCAGCGGCCAGGAAGCAGCGCGAAGGCTGATCGAGCATCTGGATTGAAGCCACAACACGTGCCGCAGCAGCTGCCGCAGGAACGAGCAGCTGCTACGCGGGATTAACAACGCTCCAAATACCTGTACAAGAAATTTGACTTGTACAACATCTGGCATATGATGAACTCAAGTTGTACATCACCAAAAAGATGTACAAGTAATTCTTGGAGGTTCGTCACATGCCCAGCCCCGCATCTGCCCGGCACAAACCCAAAATAGCCATCAGCGCCTGCCTGTTGGGGGCTGAAGTGCGGTTCAACGGCGGGCATAAAGAGTCACGCCTGTGCAGCCAGGCCCTGACCCAACACTTCGAATTTGTCCCGCTTTGCCCCGAGGTCGCCATCGGTCTGGGCATTCCGCGCCAGCCGGTGCGATTGGTGGGCAACCCCTTACAACCCCAGGCTGTCGGCACGGTCGACAGCACGCTGGACGTGACCCGGCCCCTGCACGACTACGGCGTGGAAATGGCCGCGGCGCACACCGATATCTGCGGCTACATCTTCATGCAGAAGTCCCCGTCCTGTGGCCTGGAGCGGGTCAAGGTGTATCAGGACGGCGGACGCCCTGCCGAACTGAGCGGGCGCGGCATCTACGCCCGGGCATTCTGTGACGCTCAACCCGATTTACCCGTGGAAGAAGACGGCCGTTTGAACGACCCGGTGCTGCGGGAAAACTTCATGACCCGGGTGTACGCCTACAGCGCCTGGCAGGCACTGCTCAAACAGGGCGTTACCCGCCGCTCACTGACCGAGTTTCATGCCCGCTACAAATATCTGCTGATGGCCCATCATCCGGTGCAGTACAAAACCCTCGGCAACCTGCTCGGCAGCCTTGGCAAGCAAGACCCTATGGGCATCGCACCGCAGTACTTCAGCGAACTGATGAAAGCCCTGAAAAAATGTGCCACCCGCCGCACCCACACCAATGTGCTGCAACATATCAGTGGCTACCTCAAGCAAGCCATCAGCGCCGAAGACAAGCAGGAAGTCCAGCAACTGATTGGCCAGTACCTGCACGGCATCGTGCCACTGGTGGTCCCGCTGACCCTGCTCAAGCATCACTTTCGCCTGCACCCCCACCCGTACATCTCGCGCCAGGTTTACCTGCAGCCGCATCCGGAAGACCTCAGCCTGCGTAATGCCATCTGACCATGAATGATGACCTGATCATGTCCAACACCCCTGGTACGGACTACAGCCAGGCACTGGCCGAAGGCTGGTTGCCCATCCGCGAAGTATCGCGCATCACCGGAGTGAATGCCGTGACCCTGCGTGCCTGGGAACGCCGCTACGGCTTGATCGTGCCGCACCGCACGGCCAAGGGCCATCGCCTGTTCTCGACCGAGCATATCCAGCGCATCCAGCAGATTTTGTTGTGGCTCAACCGTGGCGTGTCGGTCAGCCAGATCAAGCCGCTACTCAACGCGCCGCCTACTCTCGCCCCGGCACCTGACAGCGACTGGCAGGCGTGGCGGCAAACCATGATTGAAGCCATCAGTGAGCTGGCCGAACGCCGCCTCGACGACTGCTTTAACCAGGCAATGTCGCTCTACCCTGCCCGCCCGCTCTGCGAACAACTGCTGCTGCCTCTTTTGAGCGAGCTGGAACAACGCTGGCAAGGGCAGTTCGGTGCGCAATTGGAGCGGGTGTTTTTCCACTCCTGGCTGCGCAGCAAGCTGGGGGCACGGATTTATCACAACAACCGTTCGCTCAAGGGCGCGCCGGTACTGCTGATCAATCATTCCGACCTGCCCTTCGAGCCGCAACTGTGGCTGACCGCCTTGCTGGTCAGCAGCAGCCACTGCCCGGTAGAAGTCTTCGACGCACCTGTGCCCGGCGGCGAACTGGGCCTGGCTGTCGAGCATTTGAAGCCCCGCGCCGTGGTGCTGTACTCCAGCAAAACCCTCAATACCCATCAACTGCCCCGACTGCTGCAGGGTATCGACTGCCCGATCCTGATCGCCGGACCGACGGTATGCATCCACTTCGACCAGTTGTCCGTAAGTACAACCGAGATCGCAGGATTGTATCTGGCCCACAACCCGGTAGAGGCCCATCAACGCCTCAGCCAACTCGGCCTTTATCGCTAGGAAATGATATGCAACTGATCTGGCTGCGCACCGACTTGCGCCACGACGACAACACCGCCCTGAGCGCCGCTGCCAAACGCGGCCCCACCCTGGCCGTATACCTGATCAGCCCCGAGCAATGGCTGGCCCATGACGATGCGCCAAGCAAGGTAGACTTCTGGCTGCGCAATCTGCGCACGCTGAGCAACAGCCTGCAACAGCTCAATATTCCTTTGCTTATTCGTACTGCGCCCAGCTGGGACCAGGCGCCTGCGGTGCTCCTTGAGCTGTGCCAGCAGCACGGAGTTGAGGCGGTACACACCAACCAGGAATATGGCATCCATGAAACCCGCCGCGACCAGGCAGTTGCCCGGGCCCTTGAAGCCCAGGGCATCGAGTTTCACGGTTACCTCGACCAACTGTTGTTCCAGCCGGGCAGCATCCTCACGCAGTCGGGCTCGTGCTTTCAGGTCTTCAGCCAGTTTCGCCGCATCTGCTACAACCGCCTGCACATGGCCTTGCCCAAGCTGGTTGCCAGGCCTGAAAAACAATCACCGCAGAATATCCAGAGCGACGTCATACCCAAGTCTGTCAGCGGTTTCGCCGTACCCAGCGATTCGCTGCGCGCATTGTGGCCAGCAGGCGAGGATCAGGCTCGCCAACGCCTGGCACAGTTTGCCGATGAGCAGATCCACTACTATCAGGACGAACGCGACCTGCCCGCCAAACCAGGTACCAGCCAGCTGTCGGCCTACCTCGCGGCAGGCGTGATCTCACCCCGCCAATGCCTGCACGCCGCATTGCAAAGCAACAACGGCGAGTTTGAAAGCGGCAGCCCGGGGGTCTTTACCTGGATCACCGAGCTGCTGTGGCGCGAGTTCTACAAACATATCCTGGTGGGCTACCCAAGGGTCTCACGTCACCGCGCCTTTCGTCCGGAAACCGAATACCTGCCCTGGCGCCACGCGCCGGATGAACTGGCCGCCTGGAAACAGGGCCGCACTGGCTTCCCGATTATCGACGCGGCCATCAGGCAACTGCTGGAAACCGGCTGGATGCACAACCGCCTGCGCATGGTAGTGGCTATGTTCCTGACCAAAAATCTGCTGATCGACTGGCGCGAGGGCGAGCGCTTTTTTATGCAGCATCTGATCGACGGTGATCTGGCCGCCAACAATGGCGGCTGGCAGTGGAGTTCATCCACGGGAACCGACTCGGTGCCGTATTTCCGTATTTTCAACCCGATCACCCAGTCCGAACGCTTCGACCCCGAGGGTAAATTTATCAAGCACTGGCTGCCCGAACTGGCCGAGCTGAACAAAAAACAGGTGCACAACCCCGCGTCGGTGGGCGGGCTGTTTGGCGTGGCCAATTACCCGGCGCCCATCGTCAACTTGAGCCAAAGCCGCGACCGCGCCTTGAGCGCCTTCAAAAATCTGCCCTCCCGGCAAATGCTGGAGGCCAGCCATGGCTGATCGGCGGCGGATCTGGCTCACGGGCGCGAGCAGCGGCATTGGTGCGCAAATGGCCGAAGAGTTGCTCAGTAGCGGCACCCGGCTGGCATTGACAGCCCGCACGCTGGCGCCTTTGAAAGCCTTGTCCGACCGTTACCCCGGACAGGTCTTGCTGGTGCCCGGCGACCTGACCGACAGCCTGCAGGTACGCGAAATTGGCAAGCGCATCCTCCAGGCCTGGGGCGCGCTGGACACCGTAATCCTCAATGCAGGCACCTGTGAGTATGTTGATGCCCGCCACTTCGACGCCGCACTGGTCGAGCGCGTGGTGCGCACCAACCTGCTGGCCAACAGCTATTGCCTGGAAAGCGCACTGCCACTGCTGCGCGCAGGCTCGCGACCGCATCTGGTGGGAGTGGTCAGCTCGGTCACCTTATGGCCATTGCCACGGGCCGGGGCCTACGGTGCGTCAAAAGCCGGCCTGCGCTACTTGCTCGAATCGTTGCGCATCGATCTGGCCCAGGAACAGATCGATGTCACCCTGGTCAGCCCCGGCTTTGTCGATACCCCGCTCACTGAACACAATGACTTCCCGATGCCCATGCGCTGGCCTGCACACAAGGCGGCACGGCATATTTGCCAGCGCCTGGAAAAACGCCCGCTGGAGATCGCCTTCCCGACGCTGTTCATTGCCTCCTTGCGGCTGCTGGCAAACCTGCCAAAGCGCCTGCAAGTGGCGTTAGGCAAGCGTCTGGCACGTACATCCGACGGTAATCCATCATGAAAATAGCGATCATTGGCAGCGGGATTTCAGGGCTGACCTGCGGCTACCTGCTGCATAAAGAACATGATGTCAGCGTGTTCGAGGCCAGCGACTGGATCGGCGGGCACACTCATACCGTCAATGTGAGCGTCAAAGGCCAAACCTATGCCGTGGACACCGGCTTTATTGTGTTCAACGATTGGACTTACCCTAATTTCATCAAATTGATGGAGCAATTGGGTGTTGGCTCCAAAGCCACTGAAATGAGTTTTTCAGTCCACGACACCGACAGCAACCTCGAATACAACGGCAATACCCTCAACAGCCTGTTCGCCCAGCGCAGCAACCTGTTGTCGCCCAGGTTCTGGGGCATGTTGCGCGATATTTTGCGTTTCAATCGCGAGGCCATTCGCGACCTGGACGAACAACGTATTGCCAGCAACACCCGGTTGGGCGACTACTTGCGACTGCGGGGTTATGGCTCGCGCTTTATCGAACACTATATCGTGCCGATGGGGGCTGCGATCTGGTCGATGTCACTGGTCGAGATGCAGGCCTTTCCATTGCAGTTCTTTGTGCGCTTTTTCAAGAATCACGGCCTGCTCAGCGTCAGCAATCGCCCGCAATGGCGTGTGATTGAAGGCGGTTCCAGTAGCTACCTAAAACCCTTGAGCGCAGGATTTGCCGACAGGATTCGCCGCAACTGCCCGGTTATCCAGGTTGAACGCAATGCCGAAAGCGTTCTGGTGCACAGCGTTGGTGGTACTGAATCTTTCGACAAGGTGATCTTTGCCTGTCACAGCGACCAGGCCCTGAAGCTGCTGGCCAAGCCCTCAGTTGCCGAACAACAGATTCTGGGAGCCATGCCATACGCCGACAACGAGGTCGTGCTGCACACCGATACCCGATTACTACCCGACCGAAAGCTGGCTTGGGCTAGCTGGAATTATCGCCTGGGCGGTGCAGGGCAAAAACGTGCAGCCGTAACCTACGATATGAACATCCTGCAAGGGATTCAGAGCGAGACCACTTTTTGCGTCAGTCTCAACCAAACCGCAGCAATTGATCCGCTCAAAGTGCTGGCCAGCTACACCTATGCCCACCCGCAATACAGTCTGGACGCCGTCGCCGCGCAAGCGCGCTGGCAAGAACTGCTGGGCGCACAGCACAGCTACTTTTGTGGCGCTTATTGGGCCAACGGCTTCCATGAAGACGGCGTGGTCAGCGCCTTGCGCGTGGCCCAGGCCTTTGGTCAGCAATTATGAACAGCGCCCTGTACAGCGGCTGGATCGGCCATCGGCGCTTTGCTCCAAAGCCCCATGCCTTTCGCTATCAGATCGGCCTGTTGTATCTGGATCTGGATGAGCAAGACGCTGTACTGGGGCTTTCACCACTGGCAGGCAAAAGTCGCTTTGCGCCCTTCTCGTTTCGTGAAACCGATTACCTGAAAACCTTCACCGCAACCGGCATGCGCCTGATTGATGCGGTACGCCAGCAAGTTTCCAGCGCTTTGGGGTATACGCCGCAAGGCCCGATATGCGTGCTCACACAAGCCCGCAGTTGGGGGCTGTCCTTCAACCCGGTGAGCTTCTTCTATTGTTACGAAGCTGACGGAAAACTGGCCGCCCTCCTGTGTGAAGTCACCAATACGCCTTGGCGCGAACGTTATCACTATGTGCTTCCCGCCAATGGAGACGGTCTTTCCCACGTTGCCGTGGCCAAAGCCTTCCACGTATCACCTTTTCTGCCACGGGATCTGGAATACCACATGAGCTTCAGCCCGCCCCAGGCCCGGCTCGGGGTGCATATGGCCGACTGGCAAGGTGATCTGAAACTGTTTGATGCCACCCGCAACCTGCAACGCACTCCCCTGGACCGCCCGGGCCTGCACCGCTATCTGCGGCAGTTCCCGTGGATGACCGCCAAAACCTGCTTGGCCATTTACTGGCAAGCCTTGCGCCTGTTTCTTAAACGCACACCGATTTTTTCCCACCAGGCCGCCGACGGCGCCTTTCGCATTGCCGCCCTGCAACCCAAGGATCAACGCCATGAAGAGCCCTAGCCTGGTGAGCAAAACCTCACTGTCGACTACCCACAACCTGACCAGCGCACTACTGCGACGCGGGGTGCTGCGCCAGCTCAGTCAATTGAAAAGCGGGCATCTGGTGGTCACCGAAAACGGTGAACGCCTGATCTTCGGTGACAGCGGCGCGGGCCTGGTCGGCGAGGTGCAGATTCACGATACAAGTGTCTGGGGCATGATCGCCAGCAACGGCTCGATTGGCGCCGGCGAAGCCTTTATTCATGGCTACTGGAGTTCACCTGACCTGACCAAAGTGATCCGCGTACTGGTCAGCAACATGGACGTGCTTGATGCCATGGAAGGTGGCCTGGCCCGCCTGGGTCGCCCGCTGATACGCGGCTTGCACTGGATCAATCGCAACACCCGCAAGGGCTCGCAAAAAAACATTGCTGCGCATTACGACCTGGGTAATGACATGTTCGAGCAATTCCTCGACCCGACCATGATGTATTCCGCCGCGCAGTTCTTAACGGCTGACGACACCCTGGAGCAAGCCCAGCTTAACAAGCTGCAGCGCATCTGCCAGAAGCTCGACCTCAAGCCCGCAGACCATTTGCTGGAAATCGGTACCGGCTGGGGCAGCATGGCGCTGTATGCAGCGCAACATTACGGCTGCAAGGTGACGACGACTACATTGTCCAAAGAGCAATTCGACTACACCCAAACCCGCATCGAGGCGCTGGGCTTACAAGAGCAAGTAACGTTACTGCTGGAGGATTACCGCGACCTGACCGGGCAATACGATAAGCTGGTGTCGATCGAGATGATCGAAGCAGTCGGCCATCACTTCTTGCCCAGTTACTTCAAGCAATGCGCCCGCTTGCTCAAGCCCCACGGTCTGATGCTGCTGCAAGCCATCACCATTCGCGAGCAGCGTTACGAGCAGGCAAAAAGTAGCGTGGACTTTATCCAGCGCTACATCTTTCCCGGTGGTGCACTGCCCAGCGTGCAAAAAATGCTCGAAATTGTCGGCAAGGACACCGATATGAATCTGATGCATATGGAAGATTTTGGCCTGCATTACGCCAAAACCCTGCGCCTGTGGCATGAGAACTTTCGCCGCGCCCACGGTCGCCTTACGGAGCTGGGTTACGACGAATATTTTCTGCGCCTGTGGGAGTTTTACCTGTGCTACTGCGAGGGCGGCTTTCTCGAGCGCAGCATCGGCACCGCACAATTGTTGCTGGCCAAGCCGGCGGCCATGCCCGAACCATTGCTTGGCCGGTTCAATGCTTAAAAACCTGGCCAATGCCGGGCTGTTCCAGCTCGGCTGGTTTGCCTGTGTACTGGGAGGCAACAGCCTGTGGTTGCTGCTGGCCGCGGGCGCCCTGCTGGTGCATCTGCTGTTTATCAGCCGCTCATTGGCAGAAGTGCGCCTGGTAGTGGTCGTGTGCGTGCTCGGCAGTACGGTGGACAGCCTGTTGCTCAATGCCGATGTTTTCGCCTTCAAGCAGCCCGGCATAGTGATTCCGTTCTGGCTGATGTTGCTTTGGGCCCTGCTGGCCATCACCTTGAACCACTGCCTGGCGTGGACTGCCAAGCCCTGGTGGCGTGCTGTTTTGCTGGGAGCCATCGGTGGACCGCTGTCGTATTACGCCGGGCAACGTCTGGGCGCGGTGCAATTCCCGCTGGGCCTGTGGCCGACGCTGGCCGGGTTGAGCCTGTTGTGGGCTGGGTTGTTTGCGGTCCTTGTAGCGATTGCCGACAGGCTACGTCCGGTTGCGCAGCAAGCGTAAATCCTGAGAGCGAGTTTCATCTGGCAAACCGCAATGGCTGACTTTACGACGGCTGCGGCAGCTGCAAGGTCTGAAGGAAATTTTAACTGTGGGAGCGAGCCTGCTCGCGAAAGTCGTTCGCGAGCAGGCTCGCTCCCACAGGGAGGGTTGACCGGCAACAGAGTATCTACGGGGGGTTATACATCTGCGTTCATCAGCACATTCACACCTGATGCCAGCACTGCCTTACACTGCACGCCTATGACCAACATCCCCCTGACCGAAATTACCGAACCCGCCGTTACCTGTTCAACGTGCGCGGCATGCTGCTGCCAGCTGGAAGTGATGCTGATCACCGATACCGGTGTGCCCGAGCGTTTTATTGCAGAGGATGACTGGGGCGGCGAAGTGATGCTGCGCCTGGATGATGGTTGGTGTGCGGCTTTGGACCGCAACACCATGATGTGCACCATCTATGAGCTTCGACCACTGATTTGCCGCGAGTTCGAAATGGGCGAAGTCGAATGCCTCAATGAACGCCAGGGCATTGCCACGGCGTATCGCTAAATACATGCCCCTACAGCGGCATGGTGTAGTGCAGCGCATAGCTTTCTACGCCGTCATTGGTGCTGGAGATCCCGGCATTGGAATAGTGGGTCGCACGTATCCCGACCTCATGACCACCGGCAAAGCGCAGGCCAAACCCCAAACGGTCTTCAAACTGGAAAGCTGTTCCCAGACGGTTGCCCTCCACTTCAGTGTGCGAGAACAACGCCACCCCGATCCCGGCTTCGAGATAGGGCTTTACGCTTCCACCGGCAAATTCGTACACCAGCACGGGCGAGAACGACAGGCTATTACTCGCGGATGACTTGTCACCTTCCCAGTAGGTGTAAGCCCCATCCCAATAGCCGGTCAGACGCCCCACATCACTTTGTAGCCAGCTTTTGTCCCAATCAGATTTCAAGCCCAGACGGTAGGTCATGGTCGATTCGCTGGTGTGCCCCACCGCAAATTCAAGCCCGGCAGCCTGTGCAGTAAAACTTTGCCCCAGTGCAGCGGCTGCAAGCGCAGCCAAACAAAACAGTCGCTTCATAAGAAAATCCTATTTTCATATGCCCATGTCAGTGGTTATGCGCTTCATCAGGCAGGTGTCATGAAGCATAAGTTCTGTTTTTTTACAGACCGAAGCTTCGCACAACGCCAGATTTATTCCACAACACAGGCAGGATATTTCCTAAGTGTTCAGGAGAAGCGCTGGTCCAGAACTGCGTTTCAGCAGGCGGGCCAGCTGCCAGCAAGCCGCGCTCAGCCAACAATCGCTTGAGCTGGCGCGCCACGGCGGCACCGGTGTCGATCAGGGTAATCGAACCAGGAAGCATCTGGCTTAGCAGAGGCTTGAGGAAGGGGTAATGCGTACAGCCAAGAATAATGGTGTCACAGCCCGCGGCCAGCAACGGTTCGACATAACCGCGCAACAAAGTTCGCAAGGTATCGCTGTGCAGGTCGCCGGTTTCGATCAGTTCCACCAGGCCCGGGCATGGCTGAGTGATAACCCGCACATCGCTGGCAAAACGATCGAGCAAGGCGGCAAATTTGGCGCTCTGCAATGTACCGGTCGTGGCGAGTACGCCTACCACACCACTGCGGGTGGCCGCTGCCGCCGGTTTGACCGCTGGCTCCATACCGACCATGGGCCAGGTCGGGTAACGCTGACGCAAATCCGCCACCGCAGCCACCGTTGCAGTATTACAGGCCAGCACCAGCGCCTTGGCGCCTTGCTGCTGGAAAAATTCAGCCATTACCGCGCAGCGCTGACGAATGAATTCGGGGCTTTTTTCGCCATAGGGGATATGCCCGCAGTCCGCCACATAAAGCAGCGATTCGTTGGGCAATAGCGCGTGGATCTCCTTGAGTACCGACAAGCCACCGACGCCGGAGTCGAAAACGCCAATCGGCGCCTCACTCATGGCCAGTACCGCATACGCTGCAGGCCGGGTCGCGCTTGACCCGCAATTCGCGAAAACGCGTGCTCGAGGCATCGACCAGCAACAGCCGGCCCACCAGTGGCTCACCAAACCCGGCCAATACCTTGAGCGCTTCAAGGGCCTGCAAGCTGCCGATCACCCCCACCAGGGGACCAATGACGCCGGCTTCGCTGCAGGTCAGCTCCTCTTCGCTGCCATGCCCGTACAGGCAGTGATAGCAAGGGCTGGCACTCTGGCGCGAGTCAAACACCGACAGCTGCCCCTCAAGGCGAATCGCCGCGCCACTGACCAACGGCTTGCGCGCCGCAACACAGGCTTTGTTCACCGCTTCACGGGTGGCAAAGTTGTCGCAGCAGTCGAGCACCAGATCCACCGCGGCAACGGCGTCGGCCAGCGAATCGGCATCCAGCGCCGAGCGGTGGGCAACCAGCTTGAGATGCGGATTGATCAGGCGCAGTCGGCGCAACGCCGAGTCCACCTTGCTCTCGCCAACATTGGCAGTGTCATGAATGATCTGACGCTGCAGATTGGTCAGGTCAACGCTGTCAAAGTCAGCCAGATGCAGCTCGCCGACACCGGCGGCGGCCAGGTACAGCGCGACGGGCGAGCCCAGCCCACCCAGCCCGACAATCAGCACACGGCTGTTTTTCAGCTTCAGCTGGCCATCGATATCAACCTGTTGCAACAGGATCTGTCGGCTATAGCGCAACAGCTCCTCGTCGGTCAGCACGGCAGGCGGCCCAATGTAATGCGTTCGTGGCCGCCCAGGTCCGTGCGGCTTTCAACCTCGGCAAAACCTGCGTCCTGCAACAGTTGGCGCACAGCTGCAGCCTGATCGTAACCGTGCTCCAGCATCAACCAGCCACCTGCATTCAAGTGCTGCGCAGAAGCGGTAATGATCTGGCGGATATCGTCCAGGCCATCGGCACCGGCAACCAGAGCGCTTTCAGGTTCGAAACGCACATCGCCTTGCGCCAGGTGAACATCACCGGCAGCAATATAGGGCGGGTTGCTGATAATCAGGTCAAAACGCTGGTCGTCCAGCGCGCTGAACCAATGGCTGGTAAACACATTGACGTTGTCGAGCTGCAAACGCTGGCGATTGCGCTCGGCCAGAGCCACGGCCTCAAGCACGCGGTCAACTGCCGTAACGTGCCAGGCGGCACGTTCACTGGCCAAAGCCAGGGCGATTGCGCCGCTGCCAGTGCCCAGGTCCAGCACTTTGGCCGGGGTTGCGGGCAGCAGGGCCAGCGCGGTTTCCACCAGCAACTCGGTGTCCGGGCGCGGAATCAGCGTATGCGGCGCCACTTCCAGATCAAGGTTCCAGAAACCCTGCTGCCCCAGAATATAGGCCACCGGCTCACCGGCACGGCGGCGCAGCAAGTACTCGGCGAAGGTCAAGGCGGCTTCGCTGCTGACGATTTTTTCGGGCCATGTGTGCAGATAGCTGCGCGACTTGCCCAGGGCAGCGGCCAGCAGCAGCTCCGCATCAAGACGGGCCGTAGGAGAATCAGGCAGTTCAGCAGCACGCAACAAGCTGGCAATAATAGTCATTTATTCACCCAGGGCTGTCAGTTGATCAGCCTGAAACTCCGCCAATAAAGGCTCGATAACGGCATCAACGCCGCCAGCCAGTACGTCATCCAGGGAATACAGGGTCAGGTTGACACGATGGTCAGTCACTCGCCCCTGCGCGAAATTGTAAGTGCGGATGCGCTCGGAACGATCCCCCGAGCCCACCAGCGACTTGCGCTCGCTGGCAATGGCATTGGCCGCGGCGCTGGTTTGCTGGTCATTCAATTTGGCCGAGAGCCAGGACATCGCCCGCGCCCGGTTTTTATGCTGGGAACGCTCTTCCTGACACTCCACCACAATGCCCGAGGGCAAGTGAGTAATGCGGATGGCCGAGTCGGTCTTGTTGACGTGCTGGCCACCGGCTCCGGAGGAACGGTAGGTATCCACACGCAAATCGGCCGGGTTGATCTCGATGGCTTCCTGCTCATCGGGCTCTGGCAGCACCGCCACGGTACAGGCCGAGGTATGGATACGACCCTGGGATTCGGTTGCAGGTACACGCTGCACGCGGTGTACACCGGACTCGAACTTCAGCTTGGCGTAAACATTCTCACCTTCGACACGGGCAATGACTTCTTTATAGCCACCATGCTCGCCGATGCTTTCGGACAGGATTTCAACCCGCCAGCCACGGCGCTCGGCGTAGCGCGAGTACATGCGAAACAGATCACCGGCAAAAATCGCCGCTTCATCGCCACCGGTGCCGGCGCGAATTTCCAGAAACACGTTGCGCCCGTCATTCGGATCCTTGGGCAGCAGCATGCGTTGCAGGTCTTTTTCCAGTTCGATCAATCGCTCTTTGGCTTCACGAACTTCCTCGACTGCCATTTCGCGCATGTCCGGGTCGTTGTCCTTGAGCAACGCCTGGGCGCCCTCAAGGTCGGCCTGCACTTTGAGCCACTGCGCGTAAGCGGCAACAATGGGTTCAACTTCCGAGTATTCCTTGGAATAGGCGCGGAATTTGGTTTGATCGGAAATGACTTCGCCATCGCCAAGCAATGCGGTCAGTTCTTCAAAACGGTCCTGGAGGATGTCCAGTTTATTAAGCAGTGACGCTTTCATTACTATTTTTTATCCGCAGAGCTATGCGATGAGCCCTCACCGAGGGCAAAAAGTTCTTGGGCCATGGCCAGCGCATCGAGGCGGCCTTCGGCGGAAAGTTTTTTCAGTTGTACGCTGGGGGCATGAAGCAATTTGTTGGTCAGCCCGCGCGCCAGTTGTACCAGCACATCTTCCGGATTGCTGCCGTTGGCGAGCATGCGCTGGGCCTTTTGCAGCTCTTCGTCACGCAGGCGTTCGCTTTGCTGGCGGTAGGCCTTGAGCACATCCACAGCCGCCAGTTCACGCAGGCGCACCATAAAATCGTCAGCGCCGATGCTCACCAGCTCTTCTGCCGCCTGGGCCGCGCCCTGACGGCTCTTGAGGTTTTCGGCAACCACTTCGTGCAAGTCGTCGACGGTATAGAGGTACACGTCGTCCAGCTCACCGACTTCAGGCTCGATATCCCGGGGAACGGCAATATCGACCATAAAGATCGGTTTGTGCTTGCGCAGCTTCAGGGCGCTTTCGACCGCGCCCTTGCCCAAAATCGGCAATTGGCTGGCCGTGGAGCTGATCACGATGTCGCTGTGGACCAGCTCCTGGGGAATATCCGACAGCAGTACCGCGTGGGCGCCAAACTGCTCAGCCAGGGTACTGGCGCGTTCCAGGGTACGGTTGGCCACCACGATACGCTTTACTCCCAGGTCATGCAGGTGGCGGGCGACCAGGGTAATCGTCTCGCCCGCACCGATCAGCAAGGCCTGGCTGCGCTGCAGATCGCTGAAGATCTGCTTGGCCAGGCTCACCGCGGCAAAGGCCACCGAAACCGGGTTTTCACCGATGGCGGTGTCGGTGCGCACCTGTTTGGCCGAGTTGAACGTGGCCTGGAACAAGCGCCCCAACAACGGCCCGACCGTGCCCGCCTCACGCGCCACGGCATAGGCAGACTTCATCTGGCCGAGAATCTGCGGTTCGCCCAACACCAGCGAATCCAGGCCTGAAGCCACGCGCATCATGTGACGAACGGCTGCGTCGTCTTCATGGATATAGGCGCAGGCACGCAGTTCATCGAGGCTCAGGTCATGATAGTCCGCCAGCCATTGCAGCACACGGTCTGCCGAAAGGTGGTCCTGCTCTATATAGAGCTCGCTGCGATTGCAGGTGGAGAGGATCGCAGCTTCGCGACTGTCGGTTAGGCGGCAGAGCTGCTGCAAGGCCTCAACCAACTGCTCCGGAGTAAAAGCCACGCGCTCGCGGACGTCTACTGAAGCAGTCTTGTGGTTAATACCGAGTGCGAGGAAGGCCATTCAAGATCGCTGATGATGACAAGAAGCCGACAATTGTCCTACTTCGCCAGATTCAGAACAACCATTGCTGACTATTGTCTCTATAGTTAACGTCTGTTGAACACATCATCAGCCCCGGATATCGATAGTCGCACCTGTTATGGTTTGCACCATTGCATGTGTCATGATGCCCAGACCGCAGGTAAGTCGCCCATCTCTTATATGAATAGATCCTCCGCGTTGCTCCTCGCTCTCGTCCTTCTCAGTGGCTGCCAGGCTCTGGCCCCCACGTCCCCGGATGACTCATCCGCGGCAGAAGACGTTTCCTCCACCCCGGAAAAACCCACGGTCTACAGTTCGTTCAGCGAAGACACGCTGTACAGCCTGTTGAGCGCCGAGCTGGCCGGCCAGCGCAATCGTCTGGATATCGCCCTCGATAACTACGTGACGCAAGCGATCAACACGCAGGATCCGGGAGTTTCCGAACGCGCTTTCCGTATCGCCGAGTATCTGGGCGCCGACCAGGCCGCACTGGATACCTCGCTAATCTGGGTGAAAAACGCCCCGGACGATATCGAGGCGCAACGTGCTGCAGCCATTCAGCTGGCGCGCAACGGCCGTTATGACGAATCCCTGGTCTACATGGAAAAAGTCCTGCAGGCCAAGGGTGATACTCACTTCGATTTCCTGGCCCTGGCGGCCATAGAAACCGATGCGGATACCCGGGCAGGTCTGCAAAAAAGTTTTGACAGCCTGCTGGCCAAGCACCCGGACAACGGTCAGCTGATTTTCGGCAAGGCCTTGTTGATGCAACAGGACGGTGATGCCGAAGGCGCGCTGAAGCTACTGGAAAAGAACCCGCCGCAAAACGGCGAAGTCGCCCCGATTCTGTTGCGCGCCCGTTTGTTGCAAAGCCTCAACCGCGGTGATGAAGCGTTGCCCCTGCTGAAAAAAAGCGTCAGCCAGTACCCCGATGACAAGCGCCTGGGCCTGACCTATGCGCGCACCCTGGTCGAGCAGAACCGCATGGCCGAGGCAAAAGTGCAGTTTGCCAGCCTGGTGGAGCAATACCCCGAAGACGATGAGCTGCGATTCTCGCTGGCACTGGTTTGCCTGGAAGGCAAATCCTGGGACGAAGCCGAAGGCTATCTGCAAGAGCTGATCGAGCGCGACAGCCATGTCGACTCGGCGCATCTGAACCTGGGCCGCATCGCCGAAGAACGCAATGATCCCGAGGGCGCACTGGTTGAGTACGCATTGGTAGGTCCCGGCAGCGAATACCTGCCCGCACAACTGCGCCAGGCGGACATCCTGATCAGCCATGGTCGCGGCGCCGAAGCCTCGAAAAAACTGGCCTCGGCCCGTGGTGCACAGCCCGACTACGCCATCCAGCTGTACTTGATAGAAGCCGAAACCCTGGCGGCGAACAACCAGACCGATCGCGCCTGGAACACGCTGCAACAAGCACTCAAGCAATACCCGGACGATCTCAACCTGCTGTATTCACGCGCCATGCTGGCCGAGAAACGTAACGATCTTGATCAGATGGAGCGGGATTTACGCGCCATCATCAAGCGTGAACCTGACAACGCCATGGCATTGAACGCCCTGGGCTATACGCTTTCGGATCGAACCACTCGCTACACGGAAGCCAAGGCGCTGATCCAGCAAGCCTACGATCTGAACCCGGACGACCCTGCTGTGCTCGACAGCCTGGGCTGGGTGAATTATCGCCTTGGCAATCTGGATGAGGCCGAACGCTTGCTGCGCCAGGCACTGGAGCGTTTTCCTGATCAGGAAGTAGCCGCTCATCTGGGCGAAGTGCTGTGGGCCAATGGCAAGCAGCGTGAAGCCAAAACAATCTGGGGCACTTTTCTTAAAGAAAATCCTGACAGCCCTATTCTGCGCAAAACCATTTTGCGCCTGACCGGATCAGAGACTCTTTAACTCATGTTTTATCGTCACTTGCGCCATCTCGTGGTTTTCAGCCTGATTGCCGTGCTCGCCGGTTGCGCGGGCTTCGGCGCCCGCGAATCCGTAGAAGGCCACGGCAGCCCTGCCCTGTGGTCAACCCACAAACAGCAATTGACCCGGCTCGACGGCTGGCAAATCAGCGGCAAAGTCGGCATTCGCGCCCCTAAAGAATCGGGCAGCGCCACGCTGTTCTGGCTGCAGCGCCAGGACTATTACGACATACGCCTTTCCGGTCCGCTGGGCCGCGGAGCCGCTCGCCTGACCGGGCGCCCGGGCAACGTGCTTCTGGAAGTGGCCAATCAGGGCCGCTATGAAGCACCGACCCCTGAAGCGCTTTTGGGCGAACAATTGGGCTGGAGCCTGCCAGTGTCACATCTGGTCTGGTGGGTACGCGGCTTGCCTGCGCCCGGCAGCAAAAGCCGGGTAACATTGAATGCTGACAGCCGCCTGGCCAACCTGGAACAGGACGGCTGGAAAATCGAATATTTGAGCTATGTCGAGCAAAACGGCTTCTGGCTGCCTGAGCGGGTCAAGCTGCACGGCCCGGATCTGGATGTCACGCTCGTGGTTAAAGATTGGCAACCTCGCTTGTTGGGTCAATAAGATGCAAGACCGTCTGAATCGAAACACTCTGGTTTTGCCCTCCCCGGCAAAGCTTAATCTGATGCTGCACATTCTCGGTCGTCGCGAAGATGGCTATCACGAACTGCAAACGCTGTTTCAATTTCTCGACTACGGCGATGAAATGACCTTTGCCGTGCGTGACGACGGAATCATTTGCCTGCACACCGAATTCCCCGGTGTTGCTCATGACGACAATTTGATCGTCAAGGCCGCAAAAAAGCTTCAGGCACAATCCGCTTGCCCGCTGGGGATCGATATCTGGATCAAAAAAGTGTTGCCCATGGGCGGCGGCATCGGTGGCGGCAGTTCCAATGCCGCCACAACACTGCTCGCGCTCAACCATCTTTGGCAACTGGCCTGGGATGAAGACCGGCTGGCAGCGCTGGGCCTGACTCTTGGGGCCGACGTCCCGGTTTTCGTTCGTGGCCACGCCGCATTTGCTGAAGGTGTCGGCGAAATTCTTACGCCTGCCGAGCCAGAAGAACCCTGGTATCTGGTGCTTGTCCCGCAAGTATCTGTAAGTACTGCAGAAATATTTTCAGATCCGTTGTTGACACGTGACTCTTTGCCCATTAAAGTGCGCCCCGTTCCCAAGGGAAACAGCCGAAACGACTGCGAAGCAGTAGTGAAGGAGCGTTATCCAGAAGTACGTAACGCTTTGAATTTGTTAGGTAAATATACCGAAGCAAAATTAACTGGAACTGGAAGTTGTATATTTGGGGCCTTCCCAAACGAAGCAGATGCTGATAAAGTGCTGCACCTTCTTACAGAGACCCTTACAGGGTTTGTAGCAAAAGGAAGCAACGTTTCGATGTTGCATCGCAAGCTGCAAAATTTGTAAAAGAAAACGGGTACACGGTACTCGTAGCAACAGATACAGGGGCGTCGCCAAGCGGTAAGGCAGCAGGTTTTGATCCTGCCATGCGTTGGTTCGAATCCAGCCGCCCCTGCCATTTCTTATACTCATCCAGGTTACCCTCAGCCTTCAGGTACTGCGCGTGTCCAAGATGATGGTCTTTACGGGGAACGCTAACCCCGATCTGGCTCGGCGTGTCGTACGTCAGCTGCATATCCCACTCGGTGACATCTCTGTCGGCAAGTTTTCCGACGGCGAAATTACCGCTGAGATTAATGAAAATGTCCGCGGTAAAGACGTTTTCATCATTCAGCCGACTTGTGCTCCGACCAACGATAACCTGATGGAACTCGTCGTGATGGCTGATGCCTTCCGCCGCTCCTCAGCGACTCGTATTACTGCTGTTATTCCTTACTTTGGTTATGCCCGTCAGGATCGCCGTCCGCGTTCCGCACGTGTGGCTATCAGCGCAAAAGTTGTTGCTGACATGCTTACCGTAGTCGGCATCGATCGTGTTCTCACGGTTGATTTGCATGCTGACCAAATCCAGGGTTTCTTCGATATTCCTGTAGATAACATCTATGGCTCCCCAGTTTTGGTGGATGACATCGAAGATCAGCGCTTTGAGAACCTTATGATTGTGTCCCCGGATATCGGCGGCGTCGTGCGTGCACGTGCTGTTGCCAAATCCCTGGGCGTCGATCTGGGTATCATCGACAAACGCCGTGAGAAAGCCAATCACTCTGAAGTGATGCATATCATCGGTGATGTCGAAGGGCGTACCTGTATTCTGGTTGATGACATGGTCGATACCGCCGGCACGTTGTGCCACGCGGCTAAAGCCTTGAAAGAGCATGGTGCTTCCAAAGTGTTCGCCTACTGCACACACCCTGTGCTGTCGGGTCGGGCAATCGAGAATATCGAAAATTCCATGCTGGATGAGCTGGTGGTGACTAACACCATCCCGCTGTCCGCTGCCGCACAAGCCTGTTCGCGTATCCGCCAACTGGATATCGCACCGGTTGTGGCTGAAGCGGTTCGCCGCATCAGCAACGAAGAATCGATCAGCGCGATGTTCCGATAAGGGCCCTGCCCTTTCAGGACTTCTGCTGACGAAAAGCGCCCCGCCCCAGCAATCCGTTGGGGCGGGGCTTTTTTGCCCATACCGTCCATGGCGCTGGTCGCAAACGCCAGGGCGGATGTGGTTATTTTGGAGATACAACATGAACGATTTTACTCTGAATGCTGAAGTGCGTTCCGACCTGGGGAAAGGTGCGAGCCGCCGCCTGCGTCGTCTCGCAAGCCTGGTTCCAGCTGTAGTTTACGGTGGCGAAAAAGCCCCTGAATCCATCAGCATGCTGGCTAAAGAAGTTGCCAAACTGCTCGAAAACGAAGCTGCTTACAGCCACGTTATCGAACTGACCGTTGGCGGCGTTAAGCAAAACGTGATCATCAAAGCTCTGCAACGTCACCCGGCTAAAGGCCACGTGATGCACGCTGACTTCGTACGCGTTGTTGCTGGTCAAAAACTGACTGCAATCGTACCGGTTCACTTCGTTGGTGAAGCGGCTCCGATCAAGAAAGGCGGCGAGATCTCCCACGTTGTTGCGGAAATCGAAGTTTCCTGCCTGCCAAAAGACCTGCCTGAATTCATCGAAGTTGACCTGGCTAACGCTGAAGTCGGCTCGATCATTCACCTGTCGGACATCACCGCTCCTAAAGGCGTTGAGTTCGTAGCTCTGGCACACGGTAACGACCTGGCAGTAGCCAACGTTCACGCTCCACGTGTTGCACCAGAAGCAGCAGAGTAATTCATTACTCTGTCGTTGGAGTCTTGAGAAACATCGCGAGCTAACACGCAGCGAGTAAAGCGGACAAGATCGCGAAGTTTACTCACGTAAACCCGCTTTCTTGTCCGTTTTCGCCGCTAACCGTTAGCGGCGATGTTATCCACAACTCCATAGAAGGGCCCTTGTCGTGACCGCCATAAAACTGATCGTTGGCCTGGGAAATCCAGGCACCGAATACGAACAGACCCGGCATAACGCAGGGGCCCTTTTTGTTGAGCGTCTCGCGGCAGCCAATGGGGTAAACCTCGTTGCAGACCGCAAATATTTTGGCCTGACCGGGCGCTTCAGCCACCAGGGTCAGGATGTTCGTCTGTTGATTCCCACCACCTATATGAACCGAAGCGGCCAGGCCGTTGCGGCGCTTGCCGGTTTCTACCGCATTGCGCCGGAATCCATATTGGTGGCCCACGACGAACTCGATCTCCCGCCAGGCGTTGCCAAGCTCAAGCTGGGCGGCGGCCACGGAGGTCACAACGGATTGCGCGACATCATCGCGCAACTGGGGAACAACAAAGATTTCTACCGTCTGCGGCTTGGCATTGGCCACCCGGGCGTCGCCAGCATGGTGTCCAACTTTGTCCTCGGTCGTGCGCCACGCGCCGAACAGGAAAAACTGGATGCCAGCATCGATTTTGCCCTCGGCGTGCTGCCGGATATCCTCGCCGGGGAATGGAACCGTGCGATGAAAAACCTGCACAGCCAGAAGGCCTGACTCTTTTTCCGAGGGGAAACACCATGGGATTCAACTGCGGCATCGTCGGCCTGCCTAACGTCGGCAAGTCCACCCTGTTCAACGCCCTTACCAAGTCCGGTATCGCGGCCGAGAACTTCCCCTTCTGCACGATCGAGCCGAACACCGGTATCGTGCCGATGCCCGACCCACGCCTGGACGCGCTGGCTGCCATCGTCAAGCCACAGCGTATCCTGCCGACCACCATGGAGTTCGTTGATATCGCGGGCCTGGTGGCTGGCGCATCGAAAGGTGAAGGCCTGGGTAACAAGTTCCTGGCCAACATCCGTGAGACCGATGCCATCGCTCACGTGGTCCGCTGCTTTGAAGACGAAAACGTTATTCACGTTTCCAACAGCGTTGACCCGAAACGCGACATCGAAATCATCGACCTTGAGCTAATCTTCGCCGACCTCGACAGCTGCGAAAAGCAACTGCAGAAAGTCGCGCGCAATGCCAAAGGCGGTGACAAGGAAGCCGTAGCCCAAAAAGCCCTGCTGGAACAGCTGATCGCCCACTTCACCCTGGGCAAGCCGGCACGCAGCCTGATCAAGAACATGGACGCAGATGAGAAAGCCATCATCAAAGGCTTCCACCTGCTGACCACCAAGCCGGTGATGTACATCGCCAACGTGGCTGAAGACGGTTTTGAGAACAACCCGTTGCTGGACGTTGTGCTGGCTATCGCTGAAGAAGAAGGCGCGATCGTTGTTCCGGTCTGCAACAAGATCGAAGCAGAAATCGCCGAGCTGGATGACGGCGAAGAGAAAGACATGTTCCTGGAGGCCCTGGGCCTTGAAGAGCCTGGTCTTAACCGTGTGATTCGCGCCGGTTACGAAATGCTGGACCTGCAAACCTACTTCACCGCCGGCGTGCAGGAAGTTCGCGCCTGGACAGTAAAAGTAGGTGCGACCGCCCCTCAAGCAGCCGGTGTGATCCACACCGACTTCGAAAAAGGCTTTATCCGCGCTGAAGTTATCGCCTACGACGATTTCATCAAGTTCAACGGGGAAGCGGGCGCGAAAGAAGCCGGTAAGTGGCGTCTGGAAGGCAAGGAATACATCGTTAAAGACGGTGACGTCCTGCACTTCCGTTTCAACGTGTAATACAGCACACGTATAAAAAACCGCGCCCAGGCGCGGTTTTTTTTGGCCTGGCGTTTGTGGCGCACTCCGGGGCGCAACAACGGTCTATGGTTAACGCCATCTCACCTCATGATCGGGAGCCTCAATGATTCCCCGCGCCAAATTCCTCAGCCGCTATACCGACCCCATAGTCGAAAAAATCAAGGCCCGCTGGTCCCTGGGCTGGCGAGACGCCCTGGCCTCAGCCATTGCCGCCGCACTGGCGTGGATTATCGCCCGGCATTTTTTCGGTCACATACACCCCGTGTTTGCCGCAATCAGTGCCGTGGTGTGCCTGGCTCCAGGCCTGCCCAGTCATGGCAAGCAAGCGGTGGGCCTGATGGTGGGTGTCGCCACCGGGATCATCGTAGGCGAAGCCGCCTTGTGGTTGCCGGATGCTTACCCGTTGGTGCGTATTGGCTTTGCTACCTTCTCTGCCATCGCCATCGCGGCACTCTATGGCCTGGGGGCCGTGGTGCCCATCCAGGCCGGTGTATCGGCGGTGCTGATGCTGGCCGTAGGCCCGGAAAGTGCTGGCGTGGTACGGATGCTTGATGTGGTCGTGGGCTCATGCGTCGGGCTGGTTTTCAGCCAGATACTGCTGACCCCCAACCCGATCGGCATTATCGACAGCTCCGCCAAGGAGTTGCTCGAAAAGCTGGCGTCGGGATTCGGTAAAAGCCTGCAAGCTCTCGAAGGACAAGATGCGGCCAAGGCTCAAAATGCCGTGCAGATATTTTCCAGGGCCCACGACAGCCTTATTGCCCTGGAGAACGGCATCAGCATGGCCCGCAATACCGCCCGCTGGACCTTGCGCGGGCGCTTTGTATCACGGGAAGTCAAAGACATTGCCAGCCGTTACGAGCGCCACGCCGTGCGTTTATACGCCAGCTCCCTGTTGTTTGCAGAAGCCTTTGCCGATGCCTTGCGCAAGGAACAGGGCCCGGCACCGTCCTCCCTCCACGAACGGCTGGCAAACGTTGCTTCAGGGTGCGCCTCGATCGCCAGCGACGATGAACACCCGGTACTCATCCCCGTAGCCGGCGATGAATCGGCCGATGTTGTGTCAGCACCATGGCAGCTGTGCATGCAGCACTTGAGCACCGTTGAAAGCGCCCTTCTGACCTTCGGATTTACGACTCAGGGCGATAGCAGAAAAAACCCTGAATAAAAATACGAATAAATACCCGTTTACCCTTACCTCCACGAAGTTCGATCCATGGAGGTAAGGCACGCTATCCCTACGCCAATAAATACTAATCCTTACCGTGTCTATGTGTTTTAGCTCTCGACAGGCGGCCAGTTCAGGCCTTGGTTTAAACCGTCAACACCTTCAAACTATAAAATAAAAAGCGTTGTTTATACCTGTTTAACATTGCGAATTTCCCCTACCAAAAAAACATGGCGCCGGAGTATATTCAATGGGATCCTTTCGCCCGGACAAAGAGCCTTCAAGCCTATATTTTTCCGATGACACACAACTTCACGCTACTGTCAGAAATGCGGCAGCACAAAATATCGACATAATGATTCATGGTGAAACAGGCACAGGCAAAGATACATTGGCCGAGCATCTGCATACCTTATCCGGGCGCCGTGGTCGTTATATTGCACTCAATTGCGCGGCCATCCCCGAGAGTCTGGCGGAAAGCCAGTTGTTTGGTGTCACCCAAGGCGCATTCACCGGCGCCCTGCAATCACGTGCAGGATTTATAGAAGCTTCAGATAAAGGCACTCTGTACCTGGATGAAATAGACAGCATGCCGCTGGCTTTGCAGGCCAAATTATTGCGCGTTCTGGAAACCCGTGGTGTTGAGCGATTGGGCTCGACAACATTCATCCCTGTGGACATGCGTGTGATTGCCTCGGCCCAAACCTCCCTTGCGAAGTTGGTGGCACAAGGTCATTTCAGGTGCGACCTGTACTATCGCCTGAATGTCGTGAACCTGCACTTGCCGCCTTTGCGAGAACGACGCGAATACATTACCCCCTTGTTTATGGAGTTTATTCAGCGTGAGGCCCGGCATTTCAACTCATCCATACCAGTACCGAACACTGCGCTGCTACAACAGATCATCTGTCATGACTGGCCGGGCAATGTCAGGGAGTTACGCTCCGCAGCAAAGCGCTTTGTGCTCGGGCTACCCCCGCTGGATACCTCTTCCTGTGAACATGAATCCACAATTCTAAATTTAAAAATGCGCCTGCAACAAATAGAAAAGCAGTTGATCGCAGATTGTTTGCGACGCCACTTTAATTGTATCGATTCTGTGGTAATCGAACTTGGGATTGCCAAGCGCACGCTGTACCACCGAATGAAACAATTAGACATTTACTGAGTAGTTCCCACTGGAACTGCCCACATGGATATCGACACTTAAATAGCGAACAGACGTTCTGTTGCACTCCCAATACCGAACCACAGAGGCACATACATGTTCCCTTTACTTTCACTTGTAATGCCCTTTGCGAGCCAGGTCCTCAACGCGCTTGGCGGATTTGGAAACACAAGAATGCCCCCTGCAAACCCGGCAAATACTCACACCAAAAATATCGATCACTCTCAAACGAACATATATATAAATAATAAAATTTCGTTCTGACCTTCCTGTAAAAAACCAAGAGGATACAGACCATGATTGGAGCAATAATTGGATTGATTGCAGGAATGTCGCGCGCTGCTGGCGACGACCCCCTCCAAGCGCAAAAGAATTTTGCGCGCGAACAAGAATGGAAAGCCGCCGCGGCCGCCATGCACAAAACGGGAGTTGACACGAGAAACGGCATAGCCGCCGGAGTAATGGACTCAAGTAGCAAGTCAATGAATGCAATCTTTGCAGGTGCCAAGGCCATCTCGTACTGATTTTATTCATACCGCCCCATCTCGAATGGGGCATCCGGCCAATCGGGGCGTGCAGCCACACAAGCATGCAACTACAACTCACAGCTTGAGGTTTCAAATGAAAACCCACTTTCCTTCGAAGCTCCCCCAGGCCGTCTTGAGTGCCTCTGAACTACCCTCGAACACCCCCGAACTGGCCGATATCCATTGGTTCAACGCCTCTTTGCTTGCCACGGCAACTAAAGCAACCAATACCGAGATATCCGATAAATTGACCAGCCACCCACTCAAACAGCGCTCTGCACTTTTAGCGGGTCTGTCGAGTACCGCCGCAAGGGCCCTGCAAAAAGCCAGTACCAGCACCGACCCCCTCGACATGCTCAAATCCACCCGGGCCCTGTCGGCGCTCCACCTTGAGACCGTGCTGAGCGCCAAGATGATCAGCAAGACGTCACAAGCCATCGAAAAACTCACCAATCTGTCTTAGGTAACCGCATGGCAGCGCGCCTGATCAAGAGCGTGTGTTTCCTGCTCGTGCTGGCCGTCACCGGTTGTGGTGAAAGCGTGGTGCTTCACAGCCAGCTCTCCGAACAGGAGGCCAATGCAGTCATTGCAGAACTGGCAGACAAACAGGTCCACGCTCAAAAAGTCCCCGATAAAAATGGCATTTCCATTCGTGTCAGAACAGAAGCTATCAGCCGGGCGATTAACTCGCTGTCGGCGGCTGGCCTGCCCAGAACAAAGCGCTCCACACTGGGTGATATTTTTCGCAAGGAAGGTGTCATTTCTACGCCACTTGAGGAGCGCGCCCGTTACATCTATGCGCTGTCACAAGAGCTTGAAGCCACACTGTCGAGCATTGACGGGGTGATAGTCGCGCGCGTGCATGTGGTACTGCCCGAGCGTGTGGCGCCAGGTGAGGCCGTGCAGCCCGCATCCGCTTCGGTGTTTATCAAACACGATGCCAGACTGGACCCCGACGGCATCCAGTCGCGGGTACGGCGGATGGTTGCCAGCAGCATTCCGGGCATGGCAATGGCAATCGACAACCCGCACAAAATAACCACGGTTTTTGTTCTTGCCGCCGCGTTTCAGGACAACCAGCAACTGCTGTTCTTCGGACCTTTTCTGGTGCCGCAGCAAGACCTGGGGTTCTGGAAAAGCCTGTTCGCTGCACTGGTGACAGGGTGCCTGCTGGCAATCATTACGCCAGTTGTATGGTTAAAGCTGCGCAAAAAGGGCTCTGCATGAATGACATTGATGCCTGGGTACAGTGGTGGGCCTTGCCATGGCGCTACGCTCATCCGCACTGGCAGATCCTTGACGCATCGCCCGCCTTGCTGCGCAACCAGCATGCAGGCGCCAGCAAGAGCTTGGGTATCGCCCCCTGCCTGCCCTGTGCGCCCACAACCAGCCTGATGCAGCTGGCACTGGCGCAACCGGCGCACTATGACGCGTTGCTGCAAAGGGTCGAGCGTATCTGCCGCACTACACCTTCTGCTGCACGGGATGACACGCAGCGTTTGTGGTGCCAGCGCCTTGCCAGGGCTTTGCACACGCAGGACTGGCTCGAGCCCGCCGACGATCCCTTGCAACTGCTCAGAGCATGGCTCGAACCACCGGTCTGGCAGAGGTTGCGACTGCGCTTTGCCCCTGCACGGATCGAAACGCTGGAGCAAAAACCGGTGCCGGCCATTTCACCGGCCAAACTCCGAACGCTCTGGCAAACAGTGTTGTGGCACACACGACCCCGCGACGAGGGGCACAACCATGCTGACACGCCGCACGATTGAGCTGCAGCCAGGCGCAACCGGGCTGCCCCAGGTACTGATCAGCAGCCAGAACCTGATCGATTGCGGCCTGGCCAATGAGGTGCTGGCCCAGGCACGTGCCCAGGCAGACGAACTGCTGAGCAACGCTGAAAACGCTGCCGAAACGCTGCTGCAAAAGGCCCACAGCGAATTCTGGCAACAGGCCAATGCCCATCTGGCGCGTTGGCAACAGGAACATGGCGCCTTGTGCCAAGCGATTGAAACCAGCGCCTCGCAAGTGGTCAATCAGGCTCTGGAGCGATTGCTCGGTGAGGTGCCGCCACAGATGCGAATCAATGCCTTGCTGGCGCAACTGCTGCCAGCCCAATGCCCGCCATTGAATGCAACCCTGCGCTGCCACCCGCAGATGCTTGCACCTGTACGGCAGTGGCTAAGCACCCGCCCGGATACCGCATGGCAACTGCAAGCAGATGAACGCCTCGACCCCTTCGCTCTGGTGCTGGTCACTGCGCAACACGACCTGCGCATTGACTGGGCCACAACGCTCAAGGCGCTGCTGATCCCCATGACCACTGATGGAACTGATCCGGCAGGAGCTACCACTGAGTGGTGAGTATTGACTGATGGAGGTTCTATGGCTTCGTTCGAAAGCATTCAGCGTCGCATTGACACCCGCTTTATCCAGGCCCAAAAAAAACTGGAGGAGATCGCCCTGAACAATCAAGCAAGCCCCGAAGACATGCAGCGCTTCCTCGACGCTTCACAAAAAATGGCCATTGCCAGTTTCTCGATCAACGAGCAAACCCGATTCAAGCACAGCCTGACCAAAAGCATTATTGATGCCGTGCAGTGATGCTCAGGTTCAAGCACTCCTTGCAACGGACCCTGTTGCCAGCTCTTTTTTTGCTAGCCAACGGGGCGATGGCCGCCGTTCCACAGGAGTGGCAAAAAACGCCTTATGCCCATGAAGCCAATAACCTGTCAGTGCCTGATTTTCTAGGGGCCTTTGCCCATACCGTGGGCCTGCAACTACAGATTGATGGCGCGCTTCAAGGCGTCGTAAACGGCAAGCTACGCGCCGACACGCTCACCGGTTTAATGGAGCGGCTTGCACTGGAACACCGTTTCCAGTGGTTTGTGCATAACAACACGCTCTACATCAGTTCGCTTGACCAGCAGACCACGAGCCGCCTTGAAGTTGCGGACGATACCATTGCCGATCTGAAGCAGGCCCTGACCCGGATAGGCCTGCTGGATGAGCGTTTCGGCTGGGGCGAGTTGCCGGATATCGGCGTGGTACTGGTGTCCGGGCCTAAACGCTATATCGAGCAGATCAGGCAGTTCAGTCGCAAACGGGCAGAACCCGCCAATAAACAGGATGTGCTGAGTTTCACACTGCAGTTCGCCAATGCGGCAGACCGGCAGATCGATTATCGGGGCGAAAAACTGAGTGTGCCCGGTATCGCCAGCTTGTTGCGCGGGTTGCTCGATACCAAGTCATCGAGCCCGTTCGCTGCTCCCTCCCCCGGCCCCTCGCCAGTATCCGGCACGGCCTCCCCCATGCCTTATTCAAGCAATCCACCACTGCCCGCGCTCACCGCCGATTTGAAATCATCAGGCCTGAACGCCATCCGCGTGGAGGCCGATGTACGTAACAACAGCGTGTTGATCTACGACGCCAGCGAACGCGGGACGCTCTATCAGGCACTGATCGCCAAGCTCGATGTCCCGCGCAAACTCGTGGAAATAGACGCCGTGATTCTCGATATCAACCGCACCCAACTCAACGAACTGGGGACGAAATGGGGCTTTCAGAGCGGCCGTTTCGGGATGGCTACTGGGTTGTCTGGCACTTCCCCGACAACCGTGTCCATGATCCAGGCTGACCGTTTTGCAGCCGAGATCAAGGCGCTTGAAGCCCGCGGGCTGGCAACGGTGGTATCCAACCCCTCGATCATGACCCTGGAAAACCAGCCCGCTGTTATCGATTTCAATCGCACGCAATATATCCAGGCCGTCGGTGAGGGCGTGGCCAACATCATGCCGGTCACCACCGGCACCAGTTTCCAGGTCATACCCCGGGTAATCGAAGCCAGTGGCGCCAATCAGATTCACCTGATCATCGATATCGAAGACGGCACCTTTGCCGACAACACAGGGCAGCATTCCACACCGGATGTTCGCAAAGGCAACATCAGTACCCAGGCAGTGATCCACGAAAAACAATCCCTGGTCATCGGCGGTTTTCATGTCGCTGAAGAGGTCGACAGCCGCAATCAAGTCCCTGTATTGGGAAATATCCCATGGCTGGGCAAGCTGCTGTTTTCGTCCACGCAGAACACTAAAAATCGCCGTGAGCGACTGTTTATCCTGACACCCCGCCTGATTGGCGACCAGACCAACCCTGCCCGCTACCTGCCACAATCGGATCAGGCGCAACTGGAGGCAGCGCTGACCCCATTGAGACGGCGTGATGCGAAGCAGCCAGTGATTCAGCGCTCCGACATTACCCGGGTGTTCCGCCAACTGGTCACGGGCCACGTGCCTGGCCGGTTCACAGCGATGCCGATGCCGCCCCGGACGGGCAGCCTGTGCAAAGCGTTCACGTCTCTGAAGGTCGATACCGAGCGTCATCAGTGGTACGAAAGTGAGGACTACAACGTGGCCGTACTGGTATTGCACAACCAGAGCCAGAGCCGGGTGCGCGTCGATGAACGTGATTGCAGCACTGCCGGCACCCTGGCGGTGAGTATCTGGCCGACTCCGTGGCTGGCGCCCGGCGAACGTGCGGAGGTGTTTATCGCGACACGAGCACCCGACCCCGACGAACAATCAAGCGTGTCTCGGCCATCATTGCTGGAGGCCACGCCATGACTCGGCTGATCGCAGTTGCCATGGCGGCGGCCCTGGCTGGACTGTTGCAAGGCTGCACCTCGGATTGCCGTGCAGACCTGTGCGCGCGCCCGGCCTCCAGCGCCAGGACGCTGGTGATCTGGTGGCCACCACACATGCGTACAGAAACAGGCTCGTATGCTGAACGTTCAGACCATCACGTTGTGCCTCTGGAACCCTAGATCAACCGTGCAACGACCCATTGCCCCGGTGATCTGAAGACATTCAAACCCACGCATCCAATCCTGCGCAGAGTCTTAGCCCCCACCCCCATGTACCGGCCTGTCTGATTATCAGCCAGGCCGGTATTGTCGTTACATCAAAGGGCTGCGGCCATGCCGGATCTTTTGGTCAAGCTGCTCGGGATTCAGCTCCCGAATACGAGCCGAGGGCAACGTATCCTTGAACTCAACGCGCAAGGGAGTGTTCTGATCCATACCGTATTTCAACTCAATGTTGAGGAGTTTGCAGGAATTGCTCAAGGCTGCCCTGCTGGAGTAGGCCACAAGAGGAATGGGGGTCTTCATAGCGTCGGTTCTAGTTGCCGTATAGCTTACAGCCAAGGTTTTAATCCGCAGGTTGTCCGGGTTTTCCAGGGCCTTTTGCACATCATTTATGGCGTTAGGCCCATCCCCTATCTGATTGTCAATCATGCGCAGCACCTTCGGCTTGACCTCCAGCCTGATCACTACCGAGGTGCCCTGGCTGCTTTCCAGGTCGTTGATGATCCGCTCGAATTGTGGCTGCTGGGCAAACAGCCGGAGAATTGCCGCCTTGTTAGCAGGCGCAGCGTCATTCAGCCACTCATGGTCAGGGCCACCTTTTACCCCCACATAGGAAACCGTTCTTTCAACTGATTTGAGTGCTCGCCGACCTTGTGCGGCCAGCGCCTCCTGGTGAAGGCAGGTTTGCAGCTGTTCATTGAGGGCATGGTGCTCTTCAGAACGGGTAGCGGGTGACGGTAGCTGAATGAATAGACGATGCAGATGTTGCAGTTGCTCCACCAGTGGGCCCTGTGCTGCAAACGAGGTCAGGTGTTGCTTGAGTGGCGCAGAATGCCGGGACAAGGCATCGCGTAATCCATTGACTTGCGCCTGATCGATCACAGCAGGCTGCTTGAAGGTAAAACGCATGCTGCGGGCAACACTGCGATCAAACCCCAGGGTGAACGAAGAATCACTCGTGATATACGGCACCCACGTAGGTCCATCGGCACCGAGCTGAGTCCACAAGGCGCCATTGGCCGGCGCCATACCTAAAGAGGCACTGCCTCTGGCTAACCATTGGGTATTCACGCTTTGGGCCCGGGTTATTTCATCCTGCCCCAAGACGACAGCGCTGCGTTGATCAACATGAAACAGTTGAAGCCCCCCCCCCCGCATTCACCATAGTACGTACCAGGCCACCAGGTGTATTCGAGGTTTCCGGCATCAACATGTGAAAGCGGGGCTGCACATGAGCGGAAACACTCAAGTCCAAAGCGTTTTTCGAGCTCGTGCCGCTCTTGTGATTGCTGCCAAGATCCAGCAAGTCGAAAACGTTCCCTTTCTCCCCGGTGAGGATGGCCATCATTGCGGGAAAATCTGCCTCCCTGATATCAAAGCTGACGCTTTGCTCGTTTTCATGCGTCAACGCCAATGTAGTCTCAGCCCCTACCCTGAGCCGGCCTTCGAGTGGCACCTCGGAGGGAAGCAACATGTTACCGACGCCTACAGAACCAGTGACGGTATGGCCAGTGCCCATATTGATGTCAACGCTGACCCCCTGATCGGTTCGAGTCAGCGTTATGCCGTTGGTATTGTCTCTTGAAACACCCCCTATGATTTCAAGCAACGGGACTGGAAGTAAGAACAGGGATGCCGATAAGGTTTTGCTCCGGCTCGATGCAACTGACTGGCCGCTTTCAGACTTTTGAATGCATTGCAGCAGAGCCTGCTTGACCGTCTCTTGTGGATTGAGCCCCAAGGTAGTGGTTATATGAAAATTGAGCGCTGATCCCGGGGTACCCAAGTCCCTGGCCAACAACTTGAAGTTGTTATAGAGCGTTTCTGCCTGCTTCAATCCATTGATGTTCTGCGATGTTTTCTTGTGTACCGGGCTGCTTTGATAGTCCTCTATCGCACTCTCCAGGCGGGCTGTTATTTCGGCCTGATCAGGCGCTTTACCCTCCAGCCGGTCGACCAGTTTGACCAGCCTGAAAAGTGTGCGGGCGTGCTGAATCAAATCGCTCTCGATCAGCCCGGTCGAATTGCTCAAATCACGTTTCAGGCCAGCGTCGTGCAACGACAAACAAACACCCTGTTTTTCGTAACTGCGCAGCAAGGCCGCTGTGATATCAGACTTTGAAGAGCCCATATTCTCGAAGGACTGGCGAATTCGGGACAGGTTGCTCGCTGAGCCTTCAGTGGGTTTGCCACTCGTTGTGGGCAGATAATCCGGGATCACACGGGCTCCCTTGATGTCGCCCAATCGCCTGGCCAATTGCACGCTGTACTCTTCTACCTGACTCATAAAACGCTTGAGTTTTGTGGCCAGGGCCTGGGTTGGCTTGCCCTCGCCCAGGCGGTCAAGGCGACTTGAAATATCCATCGTACGGGGTGTCACGCTCGCCAGCGTACGCAATAGCCCCTGCAGTTCCCGCACATCCGCGTAGAGGTCTGCCAGCCCGCGTCGCCCTTTAACATCATGCTGGATACCAAGGCCGATATTCTTGATCCCCTGAACAGGATGAAAATGGGCTAAAGCACTTTTAATAACCCCACGATCAACCGACAGGGCTTCAGTCTTGTGGCCAAAACAATCGGAGGTCACGGCCCAGGAGGTGCCGTTGTCCTGACTCTTCAACTCAGCGTTGCCCAACACCGTACCCAGTGATCTCGCGGGGGTGTTTGAGTGTGCCGTTAAAGGTTTCCATTGCGGGTCACCATCCGCTGAAACAATCAACTGCCGATAGTGTTCACCCCATCTTTTTTGTTGCGCATTGTTTTCACCCCAGCTGACGATCAATTGCTGACCTGCTCCCATACGCAACGACTTGACCGGCGCATTGTCCGGCACCGGCACGGGAGTCCAGGTGAGCGCTGAGGTGCAAGGGGTTTGCCAGTGAGCCTTGTCGAGCTTGAGCAGTTCGCCGGCGCCGGTCTGTGCATACAGATCTCCCTGACGGTCAAGTGCCAGCGCCACAAGCTCTTTAGGCCGGGTAAAGGTCAAGACCCTGGCCTTTCCGTTGACGTGGGCAATCAGCTTGTTTTCAGCATCAAGCGTTACAAATTGCCTGGCGTTATCGATAGCAAAACCGGTGATCTTTCGCTCGTTATTCTCAACCATGGCGCCACCAAGGTTGATATGGGCATGAGCATCATTAACAGGTGTCAGGTCATAACTGGCACCGCTGTACGCAGCATCCCGCGTTTTATGGATTGCCAGCGCTTTCAGCTCTGCACCTTGCAATACATAAGCGCGACCATCCAGGCCACGCTCCAGTCGCTCCACATTGTGGTGAGCGCTTTTATCCCATTGCTGTGAGCGCTCGTTCCAGCACAACAATGTGTTGCCCTCAAGCGCAACCTTGCCCCGCGGCCCAAGGTCCACACTACCGGCGAGTGTCTGCAGCCCTGGCTCGGGCAAACCTGTGTCGTTCACTCTGAGGATCACATCACTGAGGTTCCAGCCCGATGCCTGATCAGGGCCATGGCTCAAAGGGGTGCTGTGTAACTGGCGGCGGGAGTCGAGGACAAGGGCGTTGAGCCGGCCTTGATCATCATGCATAAAGCCCTTGATGCTGACTGCGCCCTGATGCAGCTGCTCAAGATTATCGAGTGGTTCAGGGCGCATGACCAATTGCCCGTCTTCGGCATTGCGCAGGTTCGCGCACAAAAACTCACCCTGAGGTGTCGAGGCGTACAGCACATCACCCGCCAGCCCCAGATGCGCCAGTTGCACCGGTTTACCCGACTCGTTGACGGGAACAAGACAAAGAGCAGCATCGGCTGTGTCGCGGCTGATTTTTAGCGTGAAACCCTCAAGGCTCGCCTGCGTTTTACCATCAATGCTCATGTCTGCGACCCCCTGCGGCACTTTCATCAGTTGCCCTTGAGCACTCAAGCCAATACGGCTGTATCGGGCCTCGTCCTTGTCGGGCAACCAACGAAGCGTCTGTGCTTCTAACCGGTACAGGCGTTGCTCGACCACACGAAACTGGCCGCCTTCGGCGGTTGTTTGCACACCGCTTATCTGCCCCAGATGGGCACGCCCGGGATTGATCGGGGGCGACGGGTAAAAACTCAGGGGAAGACTGCTTTTAAGTACTGCAGCGGCCGCAGGGGTGGACTGGATATGAAATACATTAAATTTGTCGTCCCTGATTCGCAGGTTCCGGGCAGGGCCTGCGTAAGTGGCATCTTGCTTGAACGGCCTGGACAACTGATTCAGTTGGGCGGCAATGTCCTGGCCCACATACGAGCCTTGGGTCACGACTTTTCCTTCAACCAGGCTGGCGCTGAATGCCAGAGAGGGCTGCTGATAATGACGAAAACCGGTCATTTGCACCGATTCGGTGGGGCCAGAAGTGTTCGGGGAGGCTGTGCCGCGCATTTCTGACGGCGCTGGCTTTGCGGGTTCAAAAAAATTGACGTCCATGACTGCTCAACTCTGACTGGCTGATGAAGAGTGAGTGACCATGTAATAGCGCCCGGTTCCTGCCCCGATCAGCGTTGCTCAAGTTCCGCCAACTCGATGACTTCACGGCGCTCGTCATCATCCAGTTCTCGCAGAGTGCGGTAGACCAGCGCAACCGCCTGCAGGGTCTCGCGGCTGATGCAATGCCCGGTCTCGATGCCATACAGCGTGCGAGCCAGCCACACACACTGAATCACCGGAACATCTGCTGCCCGTGCCCTGTCGATCATTCGCCGTGCCCGGGCATCAGCCCCCTTGGCAATCACGGTCGGCAAAGGCGTCTGTGGCGGCCGGTAGTACAGCGCCACGGCAAAATGCGTAGGGTTGATCAGCAGCATGTCGGCCTCTTCCAACGGCGGAGTCGGGGCCACAGGCTCTTCATGGGCCAGCTCCTGGGCCAGTGCCCTACGCAGCATCTTGGTATGAGGATCACCTTCCATGCCTTTGTACTCCTTGACCACTTCGACATGGGTCATGCGCATGCGCCGGGCAAAAAAATACCGCTGCAACGCCAGGTCAACCACTGCGAGCACCAGCAGCAGGCCAAGGCACACATGCAGCAAATGCCGGAACAAGGCGATCAGCGCGACGATATAGCCCGGCAAGCCAGCGTTGACCAACCCGATCAACGCCCCCAGGGAAGGCCCGATCACGCGGTAAAGCACCGCACAGATCAGCAGTGCCTTGATCAGGCCGGTGAGCAGGGTCAACAGTGACTGGGCCGAAAACATCTGCCGGGCCTGATTGACCGGGTTGAGCCGGTTGAAGTCCGGGATCAGGACTTCAGGGGCAAACAGAAAGCCGAATTGCAGCCAGCTGCTGATTAATTTCATCAAGACTGCAACGCCGGTCATCAGCAAGGCGAAGTCAAAAAACAGGTAACCCGCCTCGACGAACACGGTCTGCAGCGAATAACCAAAAGGTTGCCCGACCAGTGAAACGGGCAGCATCAGCAATTGGCCAAAACGCTGCAGGCTGTTCTGGGCCGTGATCAAGGCGACCTCACTGATAACCGCCAGCGTCAGCAGTTTGGCGATGTCCTGACTTTGCGCAACCTGGCCTTTTTTGCGCTGGTCCTGCAGTTTTTTCTGGCTGGCGTCATATTTCTTCTCACCCGAATCGCTCATGACTCACCTACTTTGAAGAGCTGGCCCAGTGCGTGCCCAAGATCCCCCAGCAGACTCATCCGGCCCACGATCAACTCCTCCAGTTGTGGTAGGTAGAGCAGCAGAAAGCCCAGCCCGGCCAGGCTTTTGGCCGGCATCGACAGCACAAACACCTGCAACTGCGGGCTGTAGAGGCTCAACAGGGCAACAGCGAATTCGATCAATAACAACAGCGCAATAAAGGGCGCGGCGTAGAGCACCAGATGCGTGAAGGTATCGCCGAGCAAAGAAAGAAACACGGCAAAACCATCCGCAGCAATGGTCGGTAACCAGAGCGTGGGGGGCCAGATCAGGTAGCTGTCCCAGATCACCCGGGTCAAGCTGCCCAGCCCGAGAGTGACCATCAGCACAAAAATGCTCAGTTGCTTGAACAGGTGCCCGACAGGTGTGGCATCCGCCCCCAGCGAAGGGTTGAGCTGCCCGCCGATCAGGGCACCACGCTGGTTATCGAGCAAAGCCCCTACCGACTCGAACAGCCAGAACGGCATGGACAGCAGCATGCCCAGCAAAAAGCCCAACATGGCCTCTTTGAGCATCAGACCGCTGAGCGCCAGCAGGGTGTAATTCACGCCCGACAAGGCGTGATAAATACCCGGAGCAGGTATCAGGGCCAGCGCAAAAACGATGACATGCCGGGGCATGCCGCGCACATGTTCGAAGCAGAATGCCGGGATCAGAAAAAAACAGGGATACAGGCGCGCCATCGCAATGGCGAGGCTGGGCAGGTATTCGAGAAACGCAATTTGTGGGGCCATCGGGTGTTCCCTCTACAGCGCCGAGCGGGCGACCATGTCAAAGGTGAGGTTGATCAATTGAATCAGTTCAACCCCGATCCAGCGCCCCGTCAGCGCCAACGTGACGCCCACTGCAACCAGTTTGATGCCGAAGGGCAGCGTCTGGTCCTGTACCTGCATCAGCGCCTGCACCAGCGAGGTCAGCACACCCACCGCTACAGCCACGATCAGCGGTGGCGCAGACAGCACCACCACCAGCAGCATGCCCTGCTTGAACAGCAAAATCGGCTCCATGGACGCCTCACAGATAGGACAGGAACAGACTGTCGAGCAGACGTGTCCAACCCGAAACCAGCACAAACAGCAACAGCTTGAGCGGCAATGAAAGGGTCATGGGCGAGACCATCTGCATGCCCAGCGCCAACAACAGGTTCGAGACGATCAGGTCGATCACGATAAAGGGGATGTAAATCAGAAAACCGATTTCAAACCCTGCCTGTAGCTGCGACAGCACAAATGCCGGTACCAGCAGGATAAGGTCGTCACGCTTGACCTCTTGCGCCAGTTGCGCAGGCCATAGACGCGCAGTGTTATCCAGCAGATGGGTCAGCACATCGGGAGCAGTGTTGCGTGCCATAAAGGCCCGCAAGGGCTTTACCGCCTCCTCCCCGCTCTCCTGCAAGGCTTGCACACTGCTCATATCCAGCGGCGTCTGCTTGAGGGCCTGGGCGGTTTCATACCCCACCGGTGCCATGACAAACATCGTTGCAGCCAGGGCAACTCCATAAAGGGCCATGCTCGGCGGCACCTGCTGCACACCAATGGCGTTGCGGGTAATCATCAACACAATGCAGATTTTCAGGAAGGCGGTGCACACCATCAGCAGCATGGGCATCAGTGACAGGCCGCCGAGAAACAGCGCCAGCAGAAAGGGATCGATCCCTTGAACGGTCATTGCGAAAAACTGATGCGCGACAGTTGCAGGCCAAGGCGCCCCTCAACCTCCACCAACTGCCCGTGACCGATCGGCCGGTCGCCGTAATACAACCCGGCCATGCCCGTGTCATAGCCCTCGATGCTCAACACCATGCCGGGGGCCAACTGGCGCAGCTCACCCAGGCTCAACTTGAGTGCGCCACAGCGCACGCTCAGCTCTACCTGCAAGGTTTCAAACGGCTCATTGCCTTTATGCCGTTCAACGTCCGTACCCGCAAACATCACCTCTTCCACAGCCGACTCCTCGAGAGCACACACGGTCAGGCAGCGACGCCCGCCTTCATCATCAATTTGCGATGTGATCCGCCACCGCCCAATCCTCAACTGCCCCACGCCATCACCGCTGAACAACAGGCGCTCCGGCACCAGCACGTCGCCTGGTCGTACCCTGCGCAACTGCTCAACCGTCAACGGCAGATAGCCAAGCACCACGGGCACAGGCACGGCAAAGCAATCGGGCAACGGCGCCTTGACTGCCTGCCATTGCCCCGCCTCGCAAAGCGCCAACAGGCTGTGGGCCGCCAGCATCAATCGGCCGACACTTCGCGATGGGCCCAGCACTACACTGAGGCAGCACTCGAATGCGCCCACCTGCCTGTCGGCAAGGGGCCGCAGATAGCCAAAAAGCGCCCTCAACTGCGCACTCATGCGCTGCTCAAAGTGCGCCCAAAACCATGACTGGGGATCGTTGCCGGTCTCGGCCAGCACCACCGGGCACTCGCCAAACAGGCTAAGCAAGGGCCCTGCATCACTGAGCGTAAAGACCCCGCAGCGGCTCTCGAACGAGACACACGCACCACCCCCTGGCGCCCGCCCCGGTTCCAGCAAAAGCTCACCGGGCTCGCCTGCGACCTGAAATGAATAGCGCAGGCCACGACCCAACCGCCAACAGGCCTGGACCGTGGTTGCGTCCAGCTGTGGCAAGGTGATCGGCGCTACCGTCATCACTGGCACTCCTGCAGTAACCGGATCCTGACGACCTGCCCCAAGGCACGGGCCAGACGCCGTTGACAGGGTTGCTGCTGACGGGCGAGCCATTGTCGGGTGGCGGATTGCTGCGCCTTTAAAATGATCAGCCAGCCATGATGTTCATAACGGGCGCTGACACTGACCCGCCCGCAATGTGCCAGATGCAGCACAAATTGCACTGGCCATGGCCCTGCCCCCGTTGCACGGGGCATCAGTGCCTCGGACAACACCTGTGCCAAGCCCCTATCCGCGCCTGCCAGGCTGTCTGCAAACAGTTTGCAGTCGGCTGCGCGCGCCGGGGCGGCAGGCTGATACCGGGCCAATGGCAACGGCACCGGGTTTACTCCTGATGACTCAGCCATCCCGCCTCCTCTGCCAGCAACATCGACCATTCCAGAAGTTTTTCGACCTTTCTCTGGCATTCACCCGCGTACTGGCGGGCACTCTCGACATGGATTGCAACCACGCGCTGCTGCTCGAGCAGCGCTTGCAAGGCACTTGCCTGTTGCGCTGTTTGAGCCGCCCACTGGCGCTGTGACTCGTCCCAGCCCGACAGGGTCCTGGGCGACACCACCTGCCCCTGATAGCGGCCGGTCAGTTCGGCTTGCTGCCGGTTTTCGTTTTGCCTGGCCTGCTCAACCGCCGAACGGGCCTGCTCAATGTTCAGGCCAAGGGCTCGCAGCTCCATACGTTTGATGTGCAACAAACGCTCAGCCCGATCGGCCCGATGTTGGCGCAGGCGCCGCAAGGGCTCTGTGGCAGGCGGGCGGTTTTCAGAAGGGCACATGGGCAGTCAACTCGCTCAAGTGCTCCAGGGTTTCCTGAAACGTTGCAGGCTCGCGCAAGTCCTGACGCAAAAAGGCCTCCACACGCTGGCGGCTCTCGACGGCCAGGTCGGTCAGGGCATCGTTGCCCGCCTGGTACTCACCCAGCCTGAGCAGCAGTTCGATCTGCTGATGCGCGCTCAGCAATCGCCTGAATGCGGCCATGTTTTGCATATGTTCTGGCGCAGCCACATTGCTCAGGATCCGTGACAGGCTGCCCAGCACATCTATCGCCGGATAGTGACCGCGCTCTGCCAGTTTGCGGGACAACACAATGTGCCCGTCCAGCAAGGATCGAACTTCATCGGCTACCGGATCGCCCATGGAGTCCTGCTCGATGAGTACGGTATAGATCGCGGTGATAGACCCCTCGCGAGTCAGGCCTGCGCGCTCGACCAAACGTGGCAACAGGCTGTAAACCGAGGGCGGCAACCCGCCTCTGCCCAAGGGTTCGCCAGCGGCCAGACCGATTTCCCGCTGAGCGCGGGCAAAGCGCGTCAATGAGTCGATCAACAATAAAACCCGCCGGCCTTTGCGTCGGAAACCTTCGGCCAGAGCAGTTGCGGTAAAAGCTGCCCGCGCACGCTCCATACTTGTGCGATCAGAGGTTGCGCACACCAGCACGGCTTTGCCCCGCAGCCCCTCATCCAGCTCATGGTCAAGAAACTCACGCAACTCGCGACCGCGCTCACCAACCAGGCCAAACACGATCACATCGCACTCGACGTTGCGGGCGATTTCGGCCAGCAGGGTGGTCTTGCCACAACCGGCACCGGCAAACAGCCCGACCCGCTGGCCCTCACCCAGGGTCAACAACCCGTCAATGGCCCGTACCCCTGTTGGCAAAGCGCGACCGATGCGCGGCCTCTGAGTGGCCAAGGGGGCTTCGCATACAACTGCATTGGCCTCCTCACAAGGCCGCCAGGCGAAGCCCCCCCCGTCGCCCCCGGCAAGCGATCGGCCAAACCCGTCGAGCACTTGCCCCAGCAGATCATTGCCGACGCGAACCTGATGCACAGCCCCCAAGCGTTCAACGGCCGCTCCTGCGCTTATACCTTCGAGGCTCGCCAAAGCACTGAGGGTGGCGTCCTGCTGATCACAGGCGATGACCTCTGCCAGTATCCATGCGTTGCTCCCTGCCTGAACCCGGCACAGCTCGCCAATGCGGGCCTGGGGCAGGCAGCATTGCAGCAGCATGCCATTGATCCGCAGGAGCCGACCGCTCAGGGTTACCGGTGAAAAACCCGCCAGGTGCGTGAACTGGCGTTGCCGCCAGCGCTCAAGGCGCTCAGCAATCGTGCCGTTCACCAGCTCACCTCATAGCGCTGCGCGCCTTCAAACAGCACTCGGCGGTTGTCGATCGCAGTCAGGCGCACACCCTGCGCTTCGTCACCAAAAAACAGCCGACGCCCGTCTTCCAGTACAACATGGGCCTTTTGGCCACCGATTATCTGGACGATCCTGAAGGGCAGTGCCGTGCTGATTTCCTGGACCTGATTAATGATCGCAACCGGCGTTTCAAACTGCGCCTCGAAGCGATCGAGCATCCGCGAGACCAGTGCCAGCGAGTCTTTGCCGACATCACCGCCCAGGATGATTTGCTCATCAACCACCTGCAGCCGGATGGCGTTGTCCAGATCACGCTCGATCAACATCTTGAGTAATTGCTGATGGACCTGATGCGTTGTTGCAAGCTGACGCCTGTCACTGACAGCCAATGGCTTCGGAGAAAGTGCCTGTGCCGTGTTTGAAGGCTGACAGGCCTGTGCCGCCAATATCAGCACCGACACGCTCAGGGCCAGCGCCAGCCACTTGCCAGGGCGGCGCGCAGGCACCATGCCCGAGCGCGCGGGGGCCGTTTCGCTCTGCACCCTGGTTACTTCTGCCGGCTCATCCACCCAGGCACTTTGCGTATTGGCGATGCACAAGCGTATCCCGCCAATGGCAAACGCCTTACCCGCAGCCAGATCGGCAATCTGTGCCCGGGCAGTGCCGGTTTCATCCTGCAAGAGACCTTCCTGCGCCTGCACTGTCCAGCGCCCGTCCACACAGTGCAACCGGGCATGCCTGGCTTCAACGCCAGGGTCGTACAACTCCAGGTCGGCATCTTGATGGGCACCGATGCTCCAGCACTCACCGAACAAAGGCAGTGCAGCCCCCTCATGCAAACCGCTCAGCACTCGCAACTCGAACAGCTGGCCAGGCTGCTGCAAATCGAACACCACGGTTGCGCCATCAGGTAAGCCATGCCCCGGACTCAAGACACGGCCTCGCGCAGCACACCGTCGAATTGCAGATCAAGACGCCCGAGCACCTTGACCTTGGCCGAGCCGGTCAACTCGGCGAAAGACATGACCGGCACATGGTTGAATTCATCGAACAACAGCGTGCGCAACGGGCTGCGCAGATCCTGCGCCACCAGCAATACGCTTGCGTCGCACTTGCGCGGTGCAAAAGCCTCCTTGAGCAGCGCCACAAGTTGCGTACTGTGCTCATTGTCCAGGGCAAAGAACACGCCCGCTTGGGTTTGGCGCAATGCCTCACGAAAAAGGTTTTCGCTATGGGCAGACAACAGCCAGGCATGCAGACCGTCAGCCTGACTGTACAGATGATAGATCTGCGACTTCAGGGCAATCCGCGCATAGTCCGCCAGCGCTGACACTTCGCGCTCGTGCTGGCCATGTTCGGTCAGCACTTCGACAATCAGGCGTACCGCCCGCAGGGGTACGCCTTCACTGGCCAGGCGCTGCAGAACGGCAGAGAACCGGGACAGCGGCATGATCCGCTGCAACTCTTGAACCAGCTCAGGCTGGGTTTGCTCAAGCCAGCCGAGAATCGACTTGCTCTCCTGCAACCCCAAAAATTGCGGCCCGCTGATCATCATGGCTTGACGCATGCGCTCAACAATCAAGGCATGGGCACTGAACGACTCGACGCCCTCCCGGGCCAGCAGCGGATCACCGGGGTTCAGCCATAGCCAGTCCCGTTCATCTCTTTGCTCGCTGCCTCTGAGAGCACTCTGAGGAGCATCCGTGACACTGTCCCGTGCCACGGCCCGTCGTTCATCAAAAGTCGCCTTGAGCGTGGGCACTTCGTGAACACAAAAGCGAAACTCATCCTCGGGCAGCATGTCGCTGTATTCGATTTCAAAACTGGGAAGTGTCACCCCGATACGGGTGACGATACTGTTGCGCACCTGACGAATCCCGTGAATCAGCCGCTCAGTAAGCTCCAGGCTTTGATGGGCACTGGCGAACTGCAACAGATAGGGGCGTGTCGGATCAAACACTCTCAGATCTTCGTTGCCGTTGTGTTCAGGGGCCACCTGCACTGCTTGCGCCGGCTCCAACGCCTCAGCCTTGCGGCTTCGCGACCACCAGTAAAAACCCGGCGCAAACGTACACAGGGCAATCAAGCCAAACACCGGGGCGGGCATTCCCGGCAGGGCGGCGAAGGCCAGCATGGCCGCCGATGCGATCATCCAGCTCTTGGGTTCACGGGTTATCTGCTGGCCGATTTGTGCCCCGACATGGCTGCCTGGCGATTGGTCGTCGGGGGCGACACGGATGATGATCATCCCCGCGGTCAAGGCAATCAACAGCGCCGGAATTTGCGCGATCAGACCATCACCGATGGTTAATACCGAATACAGCGTGATGGCCTCGCCAGCACTCATCCCGTGTTGCACTACCCCCGTGGAAAACCCGCCGAGGATATTGATCAGCACAATCACCAGGCCTGCGATGGCGTCTCCTTTGACAAACTTCATGGCGCCGTCCATGGCACCGAACATCTGGCTTTCCCGGGACAACTGGTCACGCTTGTATCGGGCCTGTGCACCATCGATCAACCCGCCACGCAGGTCACTGTCGATGGACATCTGCTTGCCCGGCAGCGCATCCAGGCTAAAGCGCGCCGCCACTTCAGCGACACGTTCCGAACCCTTGGTAATCACCAGGAAATTGACGATGGTGATGATCAGAAAAATCACCAGCCCCACCGCCAGATTCCCCCCCACCACAAAGTTGCCAAAGGCCTCGACGATCTCGCCCGCATCCTGCTCCAGCAGGATCAGGCGGGTCGTGGCAATCGACAACGCCAGACGAAACATCGTGGTCAGCAGCAAAAGTGCAGGAAATGTGGAAAATGCCAAAGGGTTGGGCAGATAAAGCGCCAGCACGATCAACAGGCTGGCCAGGCACATATTGAGCGCGATCAGCACATCCACCAGCCAGGTCGGCAAGGGCACGATAAAGATAAAAACAATGCCCAGCACCGCCACGGCCCCGAGCACTTCGCCCGGGCTTGCCACATTGCCAGGGCCTTTACTGAGCCATTTGACGAGTCTCATCGAATCGGTCTCGTCAGCCCTGCCGACAGCTGGACGATACCTTCGCTCTGAGTGTGTTCACCCATCAGGCTCAAAAAAGACTGCAATGCGTCCTGACGGCTTGCAGGGTCACTCCAAACGGCCAACGGGAGACGCTGAATCAACGGATAAACTTGATTGAGCAAGACCAGTTGACTGGAAAGGTTTTCGCCACCCAACTCACGACTCAGGCTTTGCACCTCATCGCTATCGATGCCCGTGCCCGCATACCCCAGCAGACGTTGCAACAGGGAGACTGGCGACAGTTCGGCCTGCCGTTCGCGGGATGACAATCGCTCAATAAACCACCGGCAACTGTGCAAAAGGCTGCTCAACTGGGTGCAGCCTTGAAGCCCGCTCAACAGAGTACGCAGCCTGATGCTCGGCACCGAGGGCCGGTGGGCGGCGATATCATCCGCCAGCGCGCGCGCCATCACGCGCAACCCGTCGTTGACCCTCTCTTCATCGAATAAAGCCAGCAAGGCCTGGATAATGCTCGGCAGTGATTGTTTGCGCACCACACTGGAGTAATACAGCGTGCGAACAGCCTGGCGCAGCGCGGCATCGCCTTCGGCTGCTGCCAGCGCCAGCGCAATATTCAGGCCCGCCTGAATTTGCCGGTCATAGCGGGTATGCAACTGTGCCTGAACCTTCTGCACCCGCTCGATATCACCTTCACGCCCTTGTGCCCGGGCCTGAGCAACCATGTACTGCAAGACAACACTGGTGCGGGCCGGGTCGTCGCCGGTCAACGCCAGCAAGGCTTCGACCCCTGAGTCTGACGCCAGTGCCAGACGAACGTGCCGGGTCCGCAGCCCCAGGCTGAGCTGAGCGGGATGCCCCAGTTGCTCATAGAGCTCGTTTAACTGCTGGATACCCTCAACCTTCTGCACCCGGTTATCTACCGTGCGCAGCACGCGCTGAGCCAATGCCTTGCTGCTGCTTTCGGCTTTCTGGCTGAACAACATGCCAACCTCTTCAGCGGCACTTTGCGCAGAAGACTGGGGCATCTGCCCCCCAACGCTCCGAGAAGAGAGCAGGATCTGCGCGGTGTCGTTTCGCCCTTCAACTTTCATAGCGCTGCCAAGTCAGGAGGTTTCATTGACCTGTGTGGTTGATCACAGGCAAGCGGTTCCCTGGCAGTAGCATTGGCATGTTTTTGAAAAAACTGGCGCACGCACAAGGTCCGCTACGCAAGATCCGGCACAACCGCGCCTGTTAAAAACCTGTAAAGCTCATATAAATCAGATGGCTATATTCGATCCGCAAATTGGCACAGGCGATGCTTGGGAGGTCCTTGTCGAAACCATTTTCGATAGCACTCACCCTGAGGATAAAAAATGGATCACCTTGATAAGGCTTCCCCCCCTGCCCCTGACTTTCTGGATCTGTCGACTGAACTTCAAAAAAAACTTAAAGCGTTTATCCACAAGCGCGTACTGAACCCCGAAGATGCAGAGGATATTTTTCAGTTGACCTGCCTGGAGGCGTGGCGCAGCAAAGCACGCTTCAACGGCCAGGCAACGCTCAGCACATGGATGTGCGGCATTGCCCAGAACCTCATTCGCAATCATTTTCGTCGGTTGCACGCAAGGCCGGTGCATTGCGAGTTCGACGAGACGCAGTGCCATGAGCAGGACCACAGCCCCGACCTGTATGGTCAATTTGAGACTCACCGCAGGCTTGAGCTCACGCTGATTGCCTTCAACCGGCTGCCCATCGAAATGCGCGACACGTTGTATGCATCGGTGCAAAGCGGCAGCAGTTATCGCGACACCGCCAGCGCTCTGGAAATCCCTATAGGGACAGTTCGTTCACGCATCTCGCGAGCTCGCGAACAACTCAAGATGGCCACCCACTGCTAGTGCCCGCCACGGATGCTCAGAGGGGTCCATGATTGAGGGCACGCCCGGAGCAAGGCCAGGGAATGGCCCCCACTACAGACTCAGACTTTTTTCGTTCGCGGCAGCAAAATCGCCAGCACGCCGAACAACGGCAGGTAAGAGCACAGGGTGTACACATACTCGATGCCATGAATGTCCGCCAAATGCCCGAGCAAGGCCGCACCAATCCCGCCAAAACCAAACATCAGGCCGAAGAAGATACCGGCAATCATCCCCACATTGCCCGGCACCAGCTCCTGGGCATACACCACAATGGCCGAGAATGCCGAGGCCAGGATAAAGCCGATGATCACGCTGAGCACACTGGTCCAGAACAGGTCGGCATAGGGCAGCAGCAAGGTAAACGGCGCCACCCCGAGAATTGAAAACCAGATCACCGCCTTGCGGCCAATACGGTCACCGATGGGGCCGCCAAAGAACGTGCCCGCCGCAACTGCGCCCAGGAACAGGAACAGGTACAACTGCGAGGTGGACACGGACACGTCGAACTTTTCGATCAGAAAGAAGGTGTAGTAGCTGGTCAGACTCGCCATGTAGAAGTACTTGGAGAACACCAGCAAGCCGAGCACCGCCAGGGCACCGAGTACCCGCTGCTTCGACAACCCATGAGTCGCCTGCTGCCCGGCCTTGAGCTTGAACAGATTCAAATGGTTGCGGTACCAGCGACTGATGACATACAGCAGCCCAACGGCGAACAGGGCAAACAGGCCGAACCAGGCCACGTTACCCTGACCGAAGGGAATGATGATGGCCGCAGCCAACAACGGGCCAAAGGCCGAGCCGGCATTGCCACCTACCTGGAAGGTCGATTGCGCAAGCCCGTAGCGCCCGCCCGAAGCAAGCCTCGCTACACGGGAAGCTTCGGGGTGAAACGTAGAAGAGCCAATACCCACCAGGGCGGCGGCCAGCAAAATCAGCGGAAAACTGCCGACCTGAGACAACATCAAAATCCCGATCAGGGTGCAAACCATCCCGGCAGGCAACAAAAGCGGATTGGGATGACGGTCGGTGTAGTAACCCACCCACGGCTGCAATAGCGAAGCGGTCATCTGAAACGTCAGGGTTATCAGTCCGATCTGAGTAAAGGTCAGGTCATATTTGGCCTTGAGCATCGGATAGATCGACGGCAGTACGGCCTGGATCAGGTCATTGATCAGATGCGCCAGGGCCACGGCGCCGATAATGCGCATGACCAATGGGCTTGACTGAGGGGCTGGAGGGGACGCGATTGTAGTTGTTTGAGCGTTGCTAAGAGCCATTTGGGTTTCCGTACGACAGGTGAATGCGCGCTTGCAGATCCGTCAATGTGCCATTCTTTTACAAGATCTTTCCATGCAAACGCCGTAAAACCTTAAGCAATTGATAGAACGAAGATTTTTTTTAGATATTTGCTTGACACACCCCCCGTACGAGGGAATAATGCGCGCCATCGGCTACATAGCTCAGTTGGTTAGAGCATAGCATTCATAATGCTGGGGTCCGGGGTTCAAGTCCCTGTGTAGCCACCAAACGCTTGTTTACAGAAGTCTCCATGAGTCTGCAGACAGTACAAGAAGCCCGCCTAGTGCGGGCTTTCTTGTGTCTGGGGGTTTCTTATTGTCTCCTCCCAAATCTCCCCGTCGCATCCTGCGAGCCCTCGGCCAATAACCTGGCAACTGCGTCCAGAAATCGCCTCCCCCCCCCTTACGTCATGACCGATCCGGATCAGTCTGCTTCACACCTGTTCGCAGCCCATGATCTGAAATGGACAGGTAGCCCCACTATTCCCTGACACTTTTAATATAATAAATATTTACTTTTTAAATCTGGGTTACCTAAAAAAAACAATGCTAGCCTGCGCGTTTTTGGAGAGCCGCTTATATGAAGGCACTTAAAGACGTCACTTTTAAATACCCCTGCTCCGTTATTTTTATAATGTCTTTTTTCCTATTTGCCGCCCTGCAATACAGGCCCGCAGTGCTCAACTACACAACACGCTTCGTCGACTTCGCCCACTATATGTTCCAGAACGGATTGACGCTTTTTCCAATCTCTGATGACCTGCAGCCCTATCCCGACTACACAGTGACCCATACGCTCCTCGTTTATCTGATTTCACTGCCATTTGGCCAAGTATCCCTTCTCTCACTGGCGACGCCTTTTTGTATTGCTGCCGCCTTGACACTGGTATTCATATACAAGCTGGGTGAACGGCAGGAAAAGAAATGGGGCGCATATGGTGTTGTGTTCGCGCTATTCACCTGGTCATTTCTGGACGGCGTAAACTCCTTATCAATGGATATATACCCTGCACTTTTTACCGTGATATGTTTTTATCTGGCCTGTGCAGGAGACGAGCATAAACAAACATCCCGATTGCTGCTTATACTCGCAGCCCTGGCGCTGGGCTTTGCATTCCGTGGCCCTGTTGGCCTGATCGTCCCAGCCAGTGTAGTCGCCTCTTATTACCTGCTGAGCCGGCAATGGCGCAGGCTCGTTGTGTTCTGCCTGCTCGCCGGCCTGGTCCTGGGCGCTGCCCTTTTGCTGCTGATAGCGGCTGCCTACGCACAAGGTGGACATGCTTTCTTGCAGGAGGTATTGGTCAAGCAAGGGCTGGGGCGGTTTGACAGTAACCAGGCACCTCGTTATTACTTCTACTTCTCTGCCGGCTTGCTGACCTACGGTGTAACCGTTTTTATTGCCTTGAACGTCATCATCAGAAAGAGCAAAGATTTTTTTGCACCGTCGCCTCTACCGTCGACAAGCATGCTCTTGTATCTCTCGGCCTGGTTTCTTGTCGTGGTCGTACTGCTGACAATTCCAAGTGCCAAGAAAGCGCGTTACATACTTTCAATCACACCCGCGATTTCCTTGTTAGCGGCCTATATCTTTGTAGATCGAAGCCAACGATTCGCCAATACCAGAGACAAACTGCTGAAGTTCTGCTTGAGGCTGCCCGTTATTGGCCTCGGGATACTTCTGTTTGTATTTATTTATAGTCACTTTGCGGCGTCCCCTGTTCAACCGAACTACCTCGGTGCAATGACGGGCTTGATTATTCTTGCCGCCGCTCGGCCCTGGATGGAGTCACGCCTTTATTCACATCCACATCGCGAGTTTTTGACATTCTCTTTTGGGGCGGCGGCTTTTCTCGTACTGGACATGTTTTTCTTTAACGCCATTACCTACCATCTGGAATTGGCCAATGAACCGACCCCCAAGTTCCTGCCTTATTGGTTTTGGTGACGCGCGCGCTCACAACGTCACCCATTACGGATTCCGCTCGAATGAGCGGCTATCAAGCAGCCGCCTGATGCGGGCTTATTCTTGCCTGACGATATCGACTGAAATCTCCACCGCCTCAATCACTCCCCGGTTTTCAAGCCAGTGCGTGGTGTGCCTGTCTTCAGGCCAGCCCACACCCGGGCCATACTCCGTGGCGATACCATTTCTATGGTCAGTAATAACGCCGTGAAGGATATAGACGGTGCCAGGCCTGTCTGTATGGTTGTGAACCGGCCCGAAAACGCCCCCGGCTCAATCGTCACCTTACGCATGCGAAGCTGGCGCCCTGCCATTCCCTCGATCTCGAGGCCAAGGTCGATGGTGGCCAGCAACGTGACCGTAACGCCTTTAGTCTCGGGTACTGCCTGTTCATTGCTCATCGCACCCACCTCTTCAAAAGACAAAGCCTTATTGAAAGTAAACACCCTGAAAGGCGTAACGAGTGACGAGGCGACAAAGGGATAGGCAGAACAGATTTGCTCCACCCGAAAACAAAAAACCCCCGAAGCCATAAGGCATCAGGGGTTTTGCTGTTGTGGTGCCCAGAGACGGAATCGAACCGCCGACACGGGGATTTTCAATCCCCTGCTCTACCGACTGAGCTATCTGGGCAAGGCGGCAATTAAACGTGTTTTACCGTCGGGGCGTCAAGCACGAAATAAAAAAAAGACCAATGATTACCTGCGCTTACATCACCGCCCAGGCCTGATATCACCCCTGGGGCAGGATTTTCCCCGGGTTCATCAGCCCAAGAGGGTCGAGAGCCTGCTTGACCAGGTGCATGACACCCAGTGCGGCGCCATGCTCCAGGGGCATGAACTTTATCTTTCCCGAACCAATGCCATGCTCTCCGGTGCAAGTGCCCTCAAGGGCAATGGCGCGCTCGACAACCCGCTCATTGAGCGCTTCGGCTTCAACCAGTTCTGCGGCATTGCCCGGGTCGACCACCATCCCCAGGTGAAAGTTGCCATCCCCGACATGCCCGACCATGCCTACGAAAAATGAAACCCTGGCCACATCTTCAGCCGTTTCGGCAATGCACCGGGTCAGCGCCGAAATCGGTACGCAGACATCCGTACTCCAGATCCGACCATTCGGCCGCATGGACTGCATTGCATAGTGGACACTGTGCCGGGCACGCCACAGGGCATTGCGCGCATCAGCATCGCCAGCCGCCTGAAAACCCAATGCACCATTGCTTTCAACAATCTCCCGGGTCAGTTCCACCTGCTCCGCCACACTGGCCGGGGAACCGGCGAACTCGAAAAACAGCGTCGGCGTTTCAACCAGGCCCATGTGCGAGAAACGGTTGACCGCCTGCACCGTGCGCGCATCGAGCAATTCGACCCGTGACACTGGAATGCCATATTGAATGATCGACACCACCGAACTGACCGCCGCCGCTATCGTCGGGAAGGTACACACCGCCGCGCAGGTGGTTTCCGGAATACCGTAAAGGCGCAGGGTGACTTCGGTGATGATCCCCAGCGTGCCTTCCGAGCCGACAAACAAGCGCGTGAGGTCGTAGCCAGCGGATGATTTTCGCGCCCGTCCACCGGTCTTTATCACCTGGCCGTCAGCCAGCACCACGGTCAGGTTCAACACGTTTTCGCGCATGGTCCCGTAACGCACCGCATTGGTCCCTGAAGCGCGGGTCGCTGCCATGCCCCCCAGGGTACTTTCACCGCCCGGGTCGACCGGAAAGAACAGCCCGGTGGCACGCAGTTCGGCATTCAGCTGCATGCGGGTTACCCCGGCCTCCACAGTGACATCCAGATCATCCGGGCGCACGGCGATGATTCGCTGCATGCGGCTCAGGTCGATACAGACCCCGCCCCGGGTAGCGCCTACATGGCCTTCCAGTGAAGTGCCACCACCAAAGGCAATGATCGGCACTCGCTGCGCTGCGCAGAGTTTGACGATGGCCGCCACCTCGGCCGTGGACTCGGCGTAACACACCGCGTCCGGCGGCAAGGTCGGGTGGTATGACTCACCTCGGCCATGTTGCTCGCACTCGGCTCGGCCAGTGCTCAGGCGCTCACCGAGCAGCTCGCGCAGGGCATCGAGCAGGGTGGGCATGGGAGAAGCGTGAAATGCAGGGTTAGAGGCCATGGAAACGTCCATATTATTGTTGGGAGGGACGATTCCAAGGTACAACAAACGGCCACTGTGATCACCGGCAGATCCGCAAGCCCGCTGAACGTGGCCGTAACGTTACTGGCTGCCGGGATATAACGCCCCGTCAACCAGCCTCGCGACCACCCTGCGCAAACGTTCGAGCAACACCTCATTGGCCGCGACCGAGACCGGGTTCAAGGGCTCACGCAACAAGGCAATTTCGCACTGATTGCAGGCCTCAGCCAAATTGACAGCGCCCACCGTGGCAAAAGAACCGTGCATCCGGTGCACATAACTGATCAGTTTCGAGGTATTGCCCTGCTGCAACGCCAGCTGAGCCTGCGCCAGATCCTCCTGCATGGTGGCGATAAACAGCCGATGCATGGCTGGCGACAGGCTGATCCAGTCTTGCAGATCATCCGTCTGCAGGGGTGCATCGGGGGCATCATGGACGCCAACAGGCAGCTCGGCAGGCGCTGCGCACAAGGCGGACAAGGTCTGGCGTAATGTGGTCAGGCTCAGGGGCTTGACCAGCCATACATTCATTCCCGCTTCCAGGCAGCGCTCCCCTTCTTCACGCAGGGCATTGGCGGTCACACCAATAATCGGCACCCGCGGGTCAAGCTCACGCAAGCGGCGCGTCAGCTGATAGCCATCGAGTCTGGGCATATTGACGTCGGTGATCAGCAGATCAAATGACGCTTCCTTCCAGCGCGACAGGGCCTGCTGCCCGTCGTCTGCCAACGTAACCCGGGCCCCCAGGGCCTCCAGCTGCTCCCTGAGGATCTCCTGGTTGACGGGATTGTCCTCGGCGACCAGGACATTCAACTCCAGCTTTGCGGCATAGGGCACCACACTGGCGGACGCCTGGGGGACAGCCCCATGGGCGATCTGCATCAGCGTTCTGCCAATGGCGCGAATATCATAGGCATTGACCTCCCAGCCACGGGCAGTTCTTTGCGGCTGGCTGCCCCCCGACTCGGTCGCCAGCAGCCGCTCACCTTGCCAGGGCACTGTCAGCGGTTGGTCAGGGTCCAGATCCAGCAGGATTGCAGGGTAGTCGGGAGGAAGCGCTGCCGGCATAACCTGGGCGCGAGCGCCCCAATGGTTTAACCAGTCTGCCAGGATCTGCCCTATATCATTGCGCGCAGCGCGCACGTAAACACGGACCCCCTCAAGGTCGATATCGGCACAACTACCCAGTGAGCCGGCGATAACCGGTAAGCTCATATGCAACGAAAAGCTGCTGCCAAGCCCCGGTTCACTGACCACCCGCAAATTCGCGCCCATCATCTCGCTCAAGCTCGCACAAATGGACAGGCCCAGCCCCGCACCGCCTGCACGTTCGCTGCCACCCACCTGGGAAAAGGGCTTGAACAGGCGCGTCAGTTGCCCTTCGCTGATCCCCACGCCGGTATCGGAAACCTGCCACTGCAACGCGGCCTGCCCTTGTTCGATGCCTATCACCTTGAGCCTGAAGACAACCCAGCCGGTGTCGGTGAACTTGATTGCGTTACTCAGCAAATTATTGATGATTTGCCGAATACGTACCGCATCGCCACTCAACAATGGCGGCAACTGCGCGTCGGCACAGGCAAAAATCTTCAAGCCCTTATTGCTCGCCGCGGCTGAATAACTGCGCACACAGTCTTCAAACAAGTCCAGCGGACAGAAGGACTTGGCCTCGACAGCCATTTGCCCGGACTCGATCTTGGAGACGTCCAGCACATCACTGATCAACTGAAACAACACCGTAGACGACCGCTGAATGGTCTGCAGGTATTCACGCTGGCGCTCATTCAGAGACGTAAGGCCCAGCAGTTCAAGATTGCCCAGTACCCCGTATAGAGGCGTACGAATTTCATGGCTCATGGTTGCCAGAAACAGAGTTTTGGCTTTGCTCGCTTCGTCAGCCGAACGCCGCTCCTGCTCCATCAGGTTGGCGTCATCCACATGCCGGGTGACGTCGTTGAAACCACAGAGCACCACGTTCTTGCCCTTGTAACGGGTAAAGACAAAACAGGCCTGCAGATAGCGCCCCGCGACTTCCAACTGGACCTCTCCCAGTTCGTGCTCACCATAATCGCGCTTCAGCAGGGCAATCAGTTCAGGGGTACCCTGCCACTCATGCGCCCTCTGGTTTTCCAGCAGGATCTCTCCCGTGCTGCGCTCGACCACGCACAACCCCACGGGTGCGCTGTCGAGCATGGCCCGATTGAATTCTTCGCTCTCGGCCAGGGACTGGCTGGCACGCTGGGCAGGTTCGATGATTTGCTTGCGGTACCAGCGGTTGAAGCGCCAGCCGATCAGCCCAAACAATACCAGCAGGCCCGCCGCGCCGGCCAAAGGCCATTTGGCATAGCCAAAGAAGTTCTGATAACTGATCGCGTACAACCCGACCCAGGGCGTGGCCCCGCCCGAACTCAGCTTGAAGCGCAGACCATCGCGGGTAATGCTCAAGCCCAGGGGCAGATCCTCGACATCCCCGGCGTCCCCCAGCAATACATCGCCGGCAGGCGAGATCAGGGTCAAACGGCTGTTGGTGGGGTGCATCAGCAAGCGCTCCAGATCACCGATATCGCTGACGTCCAGTAACGCGTTCAGGATCACCAGGTCATTGGCTTCAGCCCCAGGTGGCATGAAGTTGCGTGACAGATTCAGCCCGACGGCGCCGACAATGTACTTGCGCTTTTGAATCAGGTCCTGCGGAGCTTTTATCCAGATCAGCTCATCACTGCCAAGGGCATGGCGATGCACCATAAGTTCATCGTACAAACGTTTGGTCACATCGAAAAAGTTGCTTTTGAGCAACAGGGGGAACTGCCGCGTGCCCTCAATACCGGGCACCGCAATAGTGAATTGATCGCTGGGGGAAAAAACAAATACCTGCGGCGCCACATAGTGGGAATCGGACCAGTAAGCCGTGAAAAGGTCGGTCAACTGCACACCGAGCGAGTAGACGCCCTGCATTTCGGCATGGGTGAACTTGTCTCGCTGGCTCACCGTAAAGGGCAATGACTTGGCCGTGTCACGGTTCTGGAACAAGCGCTCATCGCCCTGACGGATCAGTACCTCGTGCTAGTGCGGTTGGCTATCTATCAGCAGGTTTTCATTAGCCTGACTGTAGCTTTGAACGGCAATACGCAAAAAGGTCTCATGCTCATGAATGCTTTCCATCAGCCGCGCGAAATGAAAATCCGTCTTCTCGCCCTCCTCCTTCAGCACTCGATTAACCGCCCAATAGCTCATGCTCACCAGCAGCAGGGCAAACCCAGTGAGCAGGAGCAATAGTTTGTTAAGTCTGAGTGAGCTCAGTGCCAGCGCACCGAGACGTACCTTAGCTTGCTTCATGATTTAGCGCCGTCGATGACCTGGGAGGAAATAGGCAAGCCTGTTGCTAGCCAAAGGGTTACACATTGCACTATCCGCCAGCCCCCACTGCGCTCGCCACGAGCCTTGCGCCGCCACTTCTGCGCCCTCGAAATGGCCTGAGCAAGCCGAACAGGAATTGTCTGATGGGGATTCTCCTCTGGCAATTGCATCCTTTGCATCACCTGCCGCGGCGAGCCGTTGGCAGGGGGGGCATTAAATAATGGAAATCACACATCATTGGTTTGTAGAGGGCTTCTCTCATGTTTCATAAATTTGGCAAATACACCGCGCTTTGTGGCTCTTCGCTGCTGATCGTAATGGCTGCTGCTACCGCTCAAGCGGCTGATGGTCAGGTTGAATTCACCGGCACTATCAACGACAACGCATGCACCATCAACAGCGAAAGCGTTAAAAAAGCGGTTGATATGGGCCAGGTCCGTATTGCCGACTTCCCTAACACTGTAGGGGCTGTCGCCACTGCTGGCGCCACACCATTTTCGATCTCGCTGGAAAACTGCAGCGGCTCGACCCTGAAAAACGCCTCCATCAAATTCAGCGGCCAACAAGCTGGCACTGATGCAACCGTGCTGGGCATGACCGGTGACAACCAGGTACCCGGCGTTGGTATCCAGATCAACGACGCGCGCACCGGTAACAAGTTGCCACTTAACACGGCCAGCAACGATTACGTTCTGCGTCCGCAGTCCAACACCTTCGACTTCACCGCATCCTATGTTCGCCTGGTTGCCGACACCGCAGCTTCGGGTGAGACCCCGGGTGTGCGTGGCATCGGCACCGGTAAAGTCAATGCATTGGCCAGTTTCGACGTTACCTACAAGTAATTTATGCATTTAACGAAGAGCTCGCGGTTGATCGCGATTGATCGCGAGCTCTGGCGTTAACCAGAGGACATCTTAATGCGTTTAAAAGTTGCAGCCTTTTTGGCACTGGCAGCAAGCTTCTGGCTGCCCCAGGTTCATGCAGGCGTCAACGTGGGTTCTACGCGCGTTGTGTATCAAAGCAAGGAGAAAGAAGCCAACCTTGCACTTTCAAACTCGGGTGATGACGGTGTGCCGTATCTCGTGCAGTCGTGGGTCAGCCCGTTCGATGACCGCGACGCCAGCGCCGATGAGTTTATTGTCACACCGCCGTTGTTTCGCCTGGATGCCAAGGGCCAGAACCTTCTGCGCATCATTGCCACCAACGCTCAGAACCTGCCCGATGACAAAGAAAGTCTGTTTTTGCTCAATGTCAAAGCCATCCCGGCCAAGAGCGAGGAACAGCGTAACCAGAACGTGCTGCAAATAGCACTCAAGACCACGATCAAACTGTTTTATCGCCCTGCCAACCTCAAGGGCACATTGCCCGAAGCTGTTGAAAAACTTCAGTGGCGGACCGAAGGCGGGAAATTGGCGGTGCATAACCCGTCAGGCTACAACGTAGTGGTCAGTGAGTTGCTGGTCAACAACAGCGCCAGCAAAGGCATGCCCGAGGTTATCAAGCCCGGCAGCACCGTCACCACTCCGATAGCGCTGAAAAACAGCGACAGCCTAGAACTTAGCTACATCAACGAGTACGGCAGCACAGTCAAGGCCGCACCCGTTACCCCACATTGATCACTGAATAATCCGCTGAATGGAAGGACCCCCTCATGCTGCGATTGCGCATGTGCGCCTTCGCGCGCCGAGTAAAGTGCTGGAGCACGATGACCGTTGCGGCTACAGGTCTTGCAACAACCGCAGTGCATGCAGACTACAGTTTTGACTCTTCTTTTCTGGAAATTGGCGGCGGCAACGCTTCGAGCGAAGTGGCCGAGCAAGTAAAAGCCATGAGCCAGGGTCAACTTCCGGGGATCTACCGGGTAGACCTGTCAGTGGATGACCGGCTTGTGGAGCAGCGCGACCTGCACTTTGTGCGAGAAACCGCGAGCCAGATATCGACTCCCAACGGCCTGTTCCCCTGCTTCAGCCTTCAGGCCCTGATGGATTTGGGAATTGACCCCACACGCCTGAAAAATGCGGACATCAGCGCCGACAATTGCGTGTACTTCAACCGTGACCTTACCGGCGTCACCTACGATTACGACTTCAACAAGCAGCATTTGAGCCTGCAGGTTCCCCAGGCGTATATCGGCAGCGTGCCGTTTGAAACCCGGCGCAAGACCTGGAGCGATGGCGAGCAGGTGGCCTTCGCCAACTACAGTTTTTCCGGGAGCGACTACGAGAACCAGTTCGGCAGCCGCCAATCCCAGTTCGGCAGTGTTCATAGCGGGTTCAACAGCGGCGCCTGGCGCTTTCGCAATTTCTCGACTTGGCAAAAAGGCACTAACGTCGACGGCAGCTGGAAATCGGTGGACACCTATGTCCAGCGCGACCTGGGCAACCTTATGGCCATTGCCACGGTGGGTGAAAGCGCCACCGACAGCGATCTGTTCGACACCATCTCTTACCGCGGCGTGGGGATCGCTTCTGATCTGGACATGCTGCCCGATGATGCGCGTAATTTTGCCCCCGTAGTGCGTGGGGTTGCCAACGGCCGCTCGCTGGTGACATTGCGCCAGCGCGGTTATGTCATCAGTGAACAGTGGGTGCCGTCAGGCCCGTTCGCCCTCAAGAACCTGTACTCGACCGCGGGCAACGGCGATATCGAAGTCACCATCGAAGGCCCCAATGGCGAGCGCCAGGTCTACATCCAGTCATTTGCCTCTGTGCCTTACATGTTGCGTGAAGGCCAGCAAAGCTACGCTGTGACCGCAGGCCAGTATCGCCCGGCAGAAGGCGCGCAGAATTCGCCCAAGCCCAGTTTTGTACAAGGCACCTATCGCCGCGGCCTGACCGAGGGCACCACGCTGTTCGGTGGCAGCATCGTCAGCGAACAATACAAATCGGCGCTGCTTGGCTTTGCCCACGACTTTGCCGGCTTTGGTGCGATTTCCCTGGACGTGACCCATGCCATCAGCGAAGACATGGGCGCAGACGCCAAAACGCTGTCGGGCCAGTCATATCGCTTCCGGTACTCCAAATCCATCGATCTGACCGATACCAGCTTCAGCCTGATTGGCTATCGCTACTCCACCAGCGGCTATTACAGCTTCAACGAGGCAATCAACGCACGCTCCAACAACTCGCTAGAGCCCTATGTCGATGAAACCCTGAATAACAGTGCGGCGTTTTCCCCCTATTTGACCGGCCATATGAAAAGCAGCTTTACCGCCAACGTATCGCAACAATTCGGTACCTGGGGCGGCATGTACGCCAACCTGACCAAAACCGATTACTGGAACCGGGCCAAGAGCAATACCTCCATTCAGTTGGGCTACAGCTTCAGTGTTGCCAGCGCCTCCTACAACCTGGGGCTGTCACAGAACAGCGGCATGGGCGACGACATCCGTAGCGTGTCGCTGAGCGTCAGCCTGCCGCTGGGCAGCCCGGGCAGCAGCAGCCGCATCGGCCTGAGCACCAACCAGGACTCCGCCGGCAATGCCAGCCGCAATGCCACCTTCAGCGGCTCGCAACTGCAGGACGATGCCCTGTCGTACAACCTGAGCATCAATCAGCAGATCAGTGACGATGACCGCGTGCTCGGCGGCTCGGTGGCGGCCCGCTACAACGCGGCCAATGCCATTTGGCACGGCTCCTATAACAAGGATCAGAACACCCGTCAGATGGACTATGGCGTGGAAGGCGGCGTGGTTGCCATCCGCAATACCGTGATGTTCACCCAGCCATTGGGCGAGACCAACATCATTGTCGCCACCCCCGGCGCCGCCGATGTGGGCGTGCTGACCAAGAGCGGGATCAAGACCAACGGCAGTGGCTACACGATTATTCCCTCGGCGCAGCCGTACCGCAAAAACAAGGTATCGCTCAACACTGACTCACTGTCGGACAACACCGACATTGCCAACCTGGTACAGGAAGTCACCCCCAATCGTGGTGCCTTTGTCCTGGCCAACTTCGAAACCCATAACGGCCGCCGCCTGCTGGTCAGCGTCAGCTCAAGCACTGGCAAGCCCGCCCCTTTCGCCGCCGAAGCGCAGCTGTATGACCCCAAGGGCACTCTGCTGAGCAGCGCGATGGTAGCCGACAAGGGCCGGGTATTTATGACTGGCGTGCCGGACAAGGCGCGGCTGCTGATCAACGTCAACGGCCAGCCTTGGTGCGCCAAGGACCTGGACCTGAACACCTACAACCTGTCAGAGACTGGCATCGGGCAACTGACCATCCGTTGCGATGCCAAATCGCCAGACACTCAAGGTACTCCCGATGCATGAATCAAACGTCAAATCATCTCGTCCGGGGCTGGTCAAAGTCTGCTTGTTGCTGCTCTGCCTGTTGCTGGGACTTGTCAGTCAGCAAGCGTTTGCACTGATTGAAAACAACCTCGCATGCACCCCTACGGGCACCACCGGCATCATTCAGCTGGGCGACCTTGCGCCATCCACCAGCTATACCGCCAACATGACAGCCAACTGCCGGGTTACCCGTTGGTTTCCCTTTGGCGCGTCATTGCAGCACAGCCAGTTCTACAACCAGGGCAGAGGCAGCAAGGTCCAGGTGTTTCATACCAACTCTGGACTGATGGTTCCCGAGCTGCCCATCGGGACTGCGACCACTACATGCATGCCGTGGAGCTGTGTGCAGCTGTACGTGGGCAACACCTTTTCCTACAACGTTCTGCTTTATGGAACGGCGCCCGTCACGCCTGGCAACTACATGGTCAGTGTCACGCTCACAGACACCTCTATCCAAGGTTATGAGGCTTACGGCGACTACTTGCAGACCGTCATTCTCAGCTTCCGGGTCATCCAGCCCGCCTGTTCGATGGGCTCGGCAAAAACCCTCAACCTGCCCTTTGGCACACTCAGCAGCAATGACTTCGCCAGTTCGCAGCAAATTGCCAATATCACCATGAATTGCACTCGCGGTACGCAAGCGACCGCCACGCTGGTACCCACCCAGGCGGCCATCAGCGGCAGCCCGGGCGTTTCAGCCACAACTCTGGCCGGTCTGTCGATGGCTGCCACCTGGGCTGACACCAACACGGCAGTGAGCTTCAACAGCCCACGCACGCTGGCGCTGACCAATGGCAGCAACAACATCAGCCTTGGTTTTCGCCCGCGCCTGAATACCAGTGTTTCGCCTACCGGAAATTTTTACAGTCAGTACACCCTCAACATCACCTATCTCTGATCAAGTAAGGAGCTCAACCATGAAATTATCCCTGACATTGGCTGCGACACTGTTCGCAGGCCTGCTCAGCTCGACCGCCAACGCCGTAACAGACACTGTGACCATCAACCTGAGCGGCACCCTGACGCGTCCGCCCTGCAACCTGACCAGCAGCAAGACGCTGACCGCCAACTTCGGCAGCCTGCGTTATGACCAGGTGGCCGATGCCGCGCTGATCGACATCCCCCTCACCATGACCTGCCCGGCCAACTCGGTACTGGCGGTGAGCATTCTGGCAGCCCGCACGATTCAAGGCTCAACCACACAGGCCTCAACGGGCAAAACCAATCTGGCTTATTCATTGCTCTGGAACAGCGACAGCACGGCGGCCAACATTACCGGGACCAAACGCAACCTGACCAACCAGAGCGGCACGGTCGACCTGAGTATGAAAGCAAAGTTGATTGCCCTTGGTGCGTTGACCGAGGGTGCATTCAGCACTTCGGCTGTTATCAGTATCGAGTACCTGTGAGATGTCCATGCTCGCCAGAGTGAGCCTGTGGGTGGCGATGCTGTCCACCGCAGCGCTGTTGCTCAGCCCGGCCATCTGTGCAGAGGATGCCGCCCTGATAGAGGTGGGCGGCACTCTGATAAAACCACCCTGCACAGCCAACTTCCCGGCCTCGCAAAGCGTGGATATCCCCAAGACAAACCTCAACTCGCTGAACTCGGACATCACCGGCTGGACCGATGTCAGCCTGGACTTTCAATGCATCAAAGGCAGCCAGGTACACCTGCGTTTCAGCGCCGGCAATGGTGCTTTTGACAGCAGCACACTGCGCACCACGCTCGACAGACTGGGGCTGAAAACCCGCCTGAGCGACATGACCAGTACGTTGAAAGTGATTGACCTGAAGCTGGGCGAGCAATTGATCTTCCCGGTTGAAGAAACGCGGCTCAAGCTCCAGCTCTCAGTGCGGCCGGTCAAGACCGGGGAGGAGCTGCCCGCAATCGGCAGTTACAGCTCAACGCTATTGATGGAAATGATCTATCTGTAAACCGCTGCGTCAGGCAAAAAGATTGGCCTTGACGCACAAGATCAGCAGCGCTTGATCATTGTCGACATTGAGTTTGCGCATCGCCGAAATCTTCAGGGTACTGATGGTTTTAATGCTGCGGTTCAGGCTATGCGCGACATCGCTCACACTCACCCCCGTAGAGAACAGACGCAGGACCTCGAACTCCTTGACCGTCAGTTGGCTGAGCCTTTGCGAAAGGTCATCGGCGTCCTCACTCAAGGCCCCTTGCGGCTGGTCCTGCTGGTAGTGCCCTTGGCGATAGAACGCGTCCAGCGCCACCAGGATCTGCTCAAGCCCAGCGCTCTTTGAAATGACACCGCTGATACCCAGCTCATACAGCCAGGTCAGTACTTGTGCATTGGTTATAACGGTCAGGATCAATACCTTGGGCTCGGGAAAATGCCGGCGCAGGTACTCCACCAGGCGAGTGCCGTCACCATATTGATCGTCACCCGGCATGTTGTAGTCGGTAATAATCACATCAGGCTTGAGTAACGAAATTTTGTCGATCAACTCCGAGGAACTCATTGCTTCGCCCACAACCTTGAAACGCGGGTCACGCTCAATGATTTCACGCACGCCCATCAACACAATCGGATGGTCGTCGGCCAATAAGACTTTCATTTGCGGCATGGCAAACATGACTCCTGCACTGGAAGAGCACTACAGCTATTCGAAGGGGTCCGCTTTGATGCAATAGGTCAGCAAGGCATGGTCGTTAAGCACTTCCAGCTTCTGCATCGCAGCCACCTTTTGGGTGCTCACGGTTTTAACGCTGCGGTTCAATTGGCGGGCGATATCACCCACGCTATTGCCCGCAACAAACAGCCTCAGCACCTCAACTTCACGGGGTGAAAGTGTGGAGAAACGTTCATCAATGACTTTGGGGTTAGTCACCACAGAGATGGCTGGAGCAGCCGGGGCCGTATAGTCCCGATCGTTGGCCAACGCACTTAGGGCCTTGCCTATTTCTTCGCGGATATGGCTTTTAGCAATCACGCCTGCCACACCCAGCTCCAGCAAGCGCGAGATAATCAGATGATTGCTCATGACTGTCAGCACCAGGATCTTGACCCCGGGAAAATGCTCAATGATGTACTCGATCAGTTGCAGCCCGTCGCCATAGGTTTCATCCCCTGGCATGTTGAAATCAGTAATCAGCAGTTCGGGTTGATGCAACTGCAACTGCTCGACCAACTGCGACGAGCTCAGCGCCTCGCCTACCAGGGAGAAATACTCATCACGTTGAATCATTTCCCGAAGCCCCAATACCACCACTGGATGATCGTCGGCAATCACTACCTTTAATTCGCGCATTGCCTGGCTCCACATTGATGACATGGCAAGTCCGGCGCCCCCGGTTTCTACAGATCGAGCGCAGAACAAGACCCGTGGCGCCGCACTCAGCTACCCCGGTGATGGCTTAGAGCTATCGTCCAGTAAAAGAGTTTCAAAGTCGGCGCACGATATAGCGCCGCAAATAAGGAAACCTTGCACTTGATCACACTGGATGCTGCGTAGAAACTCGAGTTCGGCCTGTGTCTCGACGCCCTCGGCGACAACTGTCAGGCCCAGCTTGCGGCTCAGTTCAACAAGGCTGCGCAGTGCTGACGCCAGATTCTCGTTTTCGACACAGCCATGTACCAGCGACCGGTCAATCTTGAGCTCACTGAATGGAGTGGAAACCAGATTGAAGTAAGAGCTGAATCCCTTGCCAAAATCATCCTGGGCCAAGCCAAAGCCCATCATGCGCAAACGACAAGCTCCCGCATAGTAATTACTGAGCTCTTCTGTGGTTGAACTCTCCATCAGTTCAAAAACGATACTGCGTGGCTCGCCACCATCAGCAATCACAGCGTCGCGCAGACGGTCGGCGAGCGCATGGTTATCCAGCAAATGCGTGGGCAAGTTGATTGAAACCGGAATATCCCAGCCCTGCTCTCGCCATTGTCTTTGGGCTTGAAGTGTTTGCTCCAGCATCAGCCACAACAGCCGCTCTTCAAGACCGTGGCTGATCAACAAGGTCAGAAAGTCCTTGGGCAATAACAAGCCGGCCTCGGGATGCACCCAACGCACCAGGGCTTCTGCACTGAGAATATTGCCGTTGCGCAGGGATTTCTTGGGCTGGAACCATGCTTGAATCTGCCCGTTGGCCATGGCCAATTCGATACTCTGCGGGTCGACTTCAATGGCCAGTGAGGGGTCCGTATCACCGTTAAGGCGGAAAAGCTCCATTCGCTCTTTCAAGCGCTGTACCGCATTGAACTCGACCGGTTTGGAGATCAGGCCAATCACTGAAATACCCAGGTTTTTTGCTGCCAACCCCGCACTAATCAGCATGCGCCGGGACGAGGCGCTCATCAGTGCCAACGCCGGTTTATTTTTCAGGGCGGCAACTCTCTGGATCAGTTGCACACCATCCATCACAGGCATCAGCAAGTCACTGAGCAGCAAGTCATAGTCATGACGCGCCAGACACTCCAGCGCGCCATCGCCATCCCAAACGGTGTCAACTGTAAAGCCACCCACCTCATTGAAAACGTTCAGCAAATACTCATGCTGAAAAGGGTGATCCTCAACGACCAGTACACGATAGGGCTTCACTGGATCCTCCTTTAGAAGTGCTGAAGACAGTTGTATAGGGTGTGCAGCGTAAAAGGCTTGATCAGGCAGTGATTCATCCCCGCATTCAGACAGCGCTCGCTCTCCTCACGCATGGCATTGGCCGTTGCACCAATGATCGGCAGCGTTATGTTCATGGCCCGCAACCGGGCCGCCAGCTCATAACCGTTCATTTTCGGCATGTTGACGTCGGTCAGCAGCAGATCAAAATCGTCGTCGCGCCAACGCTCGAGTGCTTCCAGTCCATCGCTGACCAATGTCACTGTGCAACCCAACTCTTCAAGTTGATCTCGCAGAATCAGTTGATTGATCACATTGTCTTCGGCAACCAGAATGCGCAAACCGAGCTTGAGTTCCGTCTTCACCGTACCCGGCTCAAGATCGCTGCCAATACCCATGCCCTGGGCCTTGCACAGGGCACGATAGACGTCCTGCAAGCTGCTCAGGTCCGCTTGCCAGCAAGGGTTTTCAACGGCGGGAGCTACCGACATGTCACTGGCGGCTACCACCAGCGGGCCTGTCCAGCCAGGTTCAAGCAATTGCCGGGCAGCGCCGGGATGCAGCTCCAATAAAACAGCAGCATCGGATGCATCCCCTGGTTTCGGCGCCCCAAGATGAGCCCGCGCACCCCAACGGCGTAACCAGGCGCAATAACACTCGGCCAGTTCGCGCACGGGGGAAACCACATAAACAACGCGGGCAGCCAACTCGCCAAAAGGGCTAAAACGCGCCGGTTCGCTAACCTGCACCAAGGGCAGATGCAGGGTAAAACTGCTACCCAATCCCGGCTCACTGACCAGACGCATGGTGCCGTTCATCAAGTGCATAAGGCGCTTGCAGATGGACAGGCCCAGCCCGGTGCCGGCGACCACGTTTTTCGCAGACTCCACTTGATAAAAAGGCTCGAACAGATGAGCCTGCTCTTCATGGGCAATACCTTTGCCAGTATCGGAAACCTGCCAGTGCAACATCACGCGCTCATCATCACGGCTGTCCATTTTCAGACGCAGGACAATTTTTCCGTAGTCCGTGAACTTCAGGGCGTTATTGAGCAGGTTATTCAAGATCTGGCGGATGCGGGTGACATCACCGCTGAGCCACTCGGGCACCGTTGAATCAATCAATGCAAACAACTGCAGGCCCTTGGCCTGGGCTGCGCCACTGTAGCCCAGGACCACCTCTTCTATCAGCTCAAGAGGGCTGAAGGTGTTGAGCTCCAGTTGCAGCTGACCCGCCTCGATACGCGACACATCCAGCACGTCGCAAATCAGCTGCAACAAGTTGCCGGATGAGCGTTCGATAGCCTTGAGATAGTTGTTCTGCTGATCATTAAGTTCGGTACGCGCCAGCAGTTCCAGCGTGCCCAAAACACCGTACAGGGGTGTACGGATTTCGTGGCTCATGGTTGCCAGAAACAGAGTCTTGGCCTCATTGGCCCGGTCCGCCAGTTGCCGGGCACGTTCGAGGGTTACTTCAATCTGTTTACGTGCGCTGATGTCGCTGAACGCGCAAATCAGCACGTCCTGACTTTTGTAGCGCGTAGGGGCAAAGGCCAGGTACAGAAGACGGCCATCCTCCATTTCGATCTCATCACTGTTGCGCAAGTCACATTCATCGAACGCGCGTGAAATCCAGCCATGGCATAACTTGCTGCGCTCAGTGCCGTTACCCAGCCACTGTTGTGACAAGGAGTTTTCCAGTACCACGGTGCCGTCTGTGCGCCGGATTACACACAGGGCCATCGGTGCAACTTGCAATACGGCACGACTGAACGCCTCACTTTCAACCAGCGCCTGAATGCGTTTCTCACCCGGGGTGATCAGGCGCCGATCAATGCGCACAATCAGTAATCGCAAGCCGATGCAGACGGCAATAAACAACAAAACACAGCCCAACAAAGGCCCGCCCAAAACTGGCAATAGAGATTTGATATCTAAGGCATAAACGATTTGCCAGCCCGAATAGCCCAGCTTCTTCGTGATTGCCAGGCTATCGGGCAACCAGCCACTACCGATAAAGCCAAATGAATTCTTGGGTTCCAGCGTCTGCAATGAATTGACGAGAGTGGATTGTGCGGCGTTGGTGAACAGAATCTGGCCTTGACCGTTGAGCAGCATGAAGTCACCGGCACTTTCACTGCGCAAGGCCTCTACCAGATCCGGAACCTCGACCTCAATGCCCAGCCAGCCGGAAGACAGGTTACGGTTATCGAGTCGGGAAAATAAATAAAAGGGGGCATTCAGGACCTTGCTGTCGGTCAGCCACAGATCATCACCAAATGAATAGGCCTTGGCCCCTTCATCAAGCAGCCGCTGCAACACCACTTTGGGCAGCGGTTCAAGGTTGCCTGAAGAGTCGAACAAACACACCACTTTGGGCTTATCCGTCTGCGGCACATACAACAGATTGACTTTGCTTTCGTGCAAATAATCCATCATCCGCCGGGTCAGCCAAAGGTTCCAGTGGCCAGCCTCACTGCCCTGGCTGATGTTGACCTCTTCTTGTGGATCAATACCGGCGACCGTTTGGCCTGCCTGATGATCAGGCACAGTGGCCAGCACCAGGCTCTTGAGAAGCGTCTGGCGGCTGACGAAAAAATCCTGGGCATTGAACACCGCCTCGTTCATAAAACTGCGGCGCTGCGAGACCTCTTCGTTGAACACGGCACGCAAGTATACGAACGACCCCGCAAGGAGTCCGACGATCAGGCCACAGGCAAATAAGTGCAGGAGTTTTCGAGCGGCTTGGGGGGTCGATTTCATGCCGCAAGCCTGAGGCTGCGGCATGCAAAAAATAATCAGACAATTCCTGAAACCAGTCGTCGCTGACTCCGCTCTGCTACGGGGGAGTGACGCTTATTACGGACGCACCGCACTCAAATCCATCCGCCCGTCTTTCATCGGCGGGCACCAGTAGTAGCCACCGTTAAGTGGACGGCTGTAACGATACAAGCCATCGATGATGCCGTCTTCCAGACCGCTCATGCGCCGCAGTTGCACTTCAAAGGCATTCAAGGTGCGACCGAAGGCAACAAACATCAGCCCGGACTTGCCGTTTTCTGTCCACGGCATGGAGCGACGCACAATAAAGGCTTCCGGGGTGAAGCTTTCCTGGGCAGTACGTTTGACGTGGGCAGACTCCGGCGCATCGTCCAGCTCTTCGTTGTCGCTCTTGCGACGACCCATGATGTTGTCCTGCTCCTCGGACGGCAGTGCGGCAAAACCGTTCAGGTCATGCTGCCACTGCTGAATGGCAACAAAGCTGCCACCGTCCAGCCCGGCGCCAGCATTGGCAACGATGGCCGCGTCCACAGCCGCTTCGTCCACCGGGTTTTCAGTGCCGTCTTCGTAGCCGGTCAGGTCACGATCAGTGCCGTAACGGAAGCCTTCGGTCACTTGCAGCAGGTTGAACGCAGGCGCCAGGGCAGTCTCGATGGCCTGGCTGCGGTGCAGCAACTCGCCACGGTCTTCGCCCAGCAACCACAGCCACAGGGCGTGCTGGGTCGACGGGTTTTCAACCATGGCATTGATCGCAGGAAACACCCGCAACCCCGGGACTTTCGCGCCAAGGGCCAATACCAGCGGCGAACCAAAACCGGCCACCACGCTTTTGCCATCCACCCACTGCGACAAGGTGTCGAGTGCAGCCGGCAAAGCTTCTACTGACTTGAGGGCGAAAAACATGTAACGCGCTTGCGAAGGTATCGGTTTGGCAAGAATGCTCGACTGGTAGAGACTCATAGAAACTCCTTTGGAAAGCCTGGAGTTTACTCCTACCAGTACTTTTTCCGTCACCTCAGAGGGATTTTTCTTAAGTTCAACCCCTGCATATCAAGGCTCATGACGACAGCTGGTTGGCAAACTGACCCACGGCATCGACCACTTTCTGCGCGCCATCCTGGATTTCGACAATCACCGTGCCCGCTTCGGCGGCCAACGCCAATCCTGCTTCGGCCTGAAGCTTGCCATCGGCCATCAGGGTCACGGCGCTACGGGCCATGTCCTGGTTCTGCCGCACCACACCGATGATTTCTTCAGTGGCCTTGCTGGTGCGCGACGCCAATTGGCGCACTTCGTCAGCCACGACGGCAAAGCCACGACCTTGTTCACCGGCACGCGCGGCCTCAATGGCGGCGTTAAGCGCCAGCAAGTTGGTCTGGTCGGCAATCGAGCTGATGGTCTTGACGATGCTGCCAATCACTTGCGACTGATCGCTCAAGGCTTCAATGCCGTCACCCGCCTGCTGCATGTGACGGGCCAGATCACGCATCACTTGCACCGCTTCGGTCACCACTTTGGTGCCGCGCTGGGCACTGCTGTCGGTTTGCAGCGAAGTGCTGTAGGCAATGCCTGCCGCTTCGCAGACGGCCTGTTCCTGATGAACCTGATCGGTGATCACCGTGGCGAACTTCACCACTTTGTACAGGTTGTCATTGGCGTCGCGCACCGGGTTGTAGGTGGCCTCAAGCCATACATCACGGCCGTGACTGTCAATGCGCTGAAAGCGTGCCGCGACAAACTCACCCGCATTTAAACGCTGCCAGAAAGCCTGGTATTCGGCACTGTTCTGTTCTTGCGGGGTGCAGAACATGCGGTGATGTTTGCCCTGGATCTGCCCCAGGGTATACCCCATGCCGGAGAGAAAACGCTCATTGGCGGTCAGCACTTCGCCCTTGAGGTTGAACTCGATCACGGCGGTAGAACGCATCAGCGCACTCATCAGGTTTTCATGGTCGCGGGAAGTTTCGATGGTGCGCGTCAGGTCACTGGAGAAAATCGAAATGCGCAGCACCCGCCCGCTGGAGTCCAGAATCGGCTGCATGATCGAGCGCAGCCACGTTTCCTGGCCATTGCCGCGCAGCAAGCGCACGGTGCCACTGTAATGTTCATTGCGCTTCATGGCGCTCTTGAAACGAAGGCTGTGTTCGTCGTTTTTCAGGTGCGCGGGCACCAGTTCATCAATATGCAGACCCAGCAACGCAGTACCGGTGTAGTGCATCTGTTGGGTGAAGTTATGGTTGGCTGTCTCGATGCGCCCATCCGCGCCCAGAGACAGCACCAGCATTTCGCTGTCCAGGCTCTCCCGAACCTGCTGCAGGCTGGATATTTCTTCGCGAAGAGCCGACAGCTCTTGCTTCAAGCGTGTGTTGAACATGGGGTACCCGGAGCAATGAAAGAATGCGTGCAACAGAATCGGCTTTAGGCGAATTTTCTGGAGCGCCGAAAACGACCGTTCATCCAAAACCGAGGCCACTGAATAACCCTGCACATTCATGGCCACACGCAGCGGGCCATCGGAATTGCTCCCGCTTTGATTTACTGTGCTCGGGCCATCCCATAACCATAAGAAAACCGAGGTACATTTCATGGCCGCCGAGATTACAGACAGCCGCTCTGCCCGCTTTGCCCTGCGCTGCTCGAACTTTGCCGAGCGCTGGTTTCCCGACTCGTGGGTGTTCGCCGCCGTTGCGGTAATAACCGTGGCACTGGCCACGATGCTGATGGGCGCCAAACCCACCGATGCCGCCATGGCATTTGGTGACGGCTTCTGGAGCCTGATCCCGTTCACCATGCAAATGGCCTTCGTGGTGATTGGCGGTTATGTGGTGGCCAGCTCGCCGCCCGCCGTCAAATTGATCGACAAACTGGCCCGGGTACCGAAAAACGGCCGCCAGGCGGTGTGCTGGGTAGCGTTGATTTCAATGGTCGCGTCATTGCTCAACTGGGGGCTGTCGCTGGTGTTTGGCGGCTTACTGGTACGGGCACTGGCCCGGCGCACCAACCTGCGCATGGACTATCGCGCCGCCGGCGCTGCGGCCTACCTGGGGCTGGGCGCGGTGTGGGCACTGGGGTTGTCGTCTTCGGCTGCACAGTTGCAAGCCAACCCCGCCAGCCTGCCGCCGTCGATTCTGGCGATTACCGGGGTTATCCCCTTCACTGAAACCATCTTTCTCTGGCAGTCCGGGGTGTTGCTGGCGGCGCTGGTAGTGGTGTCGTTGATTGTCGCCTACGCCACCGCACCCGGCGCTGAATCGGCCCGCGACGCAGCTGCCTGCGGTATCGACCCGAGCTTCAGCTCACCGAAGCTCCCCCCGCGCACACGCCCCGGTGAGTGGCTGGAATACAGCCCGCTGCTGACCATTTTGCTGGTGCTGCTGGCTGCTGGCTGGTTGTTCCATGAGTTTTCGACCAAACCGGCGATCAGCGCCATCTCCGGGCTCAACACTTACAATTTTCTGTTCCTGATGCTCGGTGCCCTGCTGCACTGGCGCCCGCGCAGTTTTCTCAATGCCGTGACCAGCGCCGTGCCCACCACCACCGGGGTGATGATCCAGTTTCCGCTGTATGGTTCGATTGCCGCATTGATGACGGTGGTCAAGGGCACCGACGGGCAAACACTGGCCCACCATATCTCGACGTTTTTCGTGCAGATCGCGTCCCATGACACCTATGCATTATTGATGGGCGTGTATTCGGCGATTCTGGGCTTTTTTATCCCGTCGGGTGGCGGCAAGTGGATTATCGAAGCGCCGTACGTGATGCAGGTGGCCAATGATCTGGGCTATCACCTGGGTTGGGCTGTGCAGATCTACAACGCCGCCGAGGCGCTGCCCAATCTGATCAATCCGTTTTACATGCTGCCGCTGCTGGGCGTACTGGGTTTGAAGGCGCGGGACTTGATCGGCTTCTCGTTTGTGCAACTGTTGGTGCACACGCCGCTGGTGCTGTTTTTGCTGTGGGCATTGGGGACGACGCTGGTGTATACCGCGCCGGTGATGCCGTAAGCGAACTCGTAACTAAATGTGGGAGCGGGCTTGCTCGCGATTCAGGCGGCGCGGTAAAGCAGGAAAACCGCGTCGATACCATTGCGAGCAAGCCCGCTCCCACAGGTTATGCATGCAACTTTATACTGCGCCCACCGGCCGCAAACGATACTGCGGCGGCAACTGGTCAAGGCCGCTGATGGTGGTGTTCAGGCTTTTCCAGCGACCGTCCTTGATCCCGTAGATGCAGCCATGCACCGACAGCTTCTGCCCGCGGTGCCAGGCATTTTGCACAATATTGGTATGCCCGACGTTCGCCACCTGCTGGATCACGTTCAATTCGCAGAGGCGGTCAACCCGCTCTTCCTCGGTGGGCAACAGCGCCAGCGCTTCACGATTCTCGTAATACAGGTCACGGATCGAACGCAGCCAGCCATCGATCAGCCCCATCTGCTGGTCCTTCATCGATGCGCGTACACCGCCACAGCCATAGTGGCCGGTCACCAGAATATGTTTGACCTTCAAAACGTCGACCGCGTACTGGATCACCGACAGGCAATTCAAGTCAGTGTGCAACACGACATTGGCCACGTTGCGGTGCACAAAAAGATCGCCGGGCAACATGCCGACAATTTCGTTGGCCGGCACCCGCGCATCCGAACAACCAATCCACAGGTATTCCGGTGTTTGCTGGCGGGCCAGCTTGGCGAAGAAGTCGGGATCTTCCTGCTTGATCGCATCGGCCCAACGCTCATTGTTATCAATCAGATCTTGTAGTTCGTTCATGCTGTGGAGCCTCAAGAGTTGATGCGCTGTTCTGACAGCCGACCAGCGGTCGGGGTCACTTGCCCCATGACATTCCGGCGGTCAGTTGGGTGGAATCTTCAGCAATGGCTACAGTCATCGTATTAAAGCACCCAGAGTATGAGGAATTACCATGACTGATTCACGTCGCCCCTACGGGGCACCACAACCCGCACCTATCGACGATATCGAGGACGCCATGGGTTCGGTGGAGCCGCTGGATTTTGATGATGACGATACCTATGAGCCCGTCAGCGACTTGTTTGTCGACGATACAGGCTCCAGGCACAGAGCCGCGCTGGATGACGAACTGGATCTGGGCCTCAACGACGACGACCTGGAGCAGGAGATGCTGATCCGCGAGGACAGCGCCCGCGATGCCAAGGAGGCTGCCCAGGGCCCGGACGGTGCCGCTGACTGGGATCTGAGCCTGGTTGATGAAGACGAAATCGGCGCCGGCAAAGGGCTGGATGAAGCCGAACTGGCGGAAATTGACCCGGTGGGACGCAAGCGTTGAAAGGTAAACCCTGTGGGAGCGGGCTTGCTCGCGATCGGATCAACACGGTTTAGCTGATAAACCGCAGCGCCAGCAAGCCCGCTCCCACACAACGACTTTTCGCCATCAGTCGACCAGCGTGCAGGCCATCACCACCGCATCTTCACGCCCACCCACAGCCGGGTAGTAGTCACGGCGACGGCCGATTTCATTGAAGCCATAACGCTCATACAACTTGAACGCCGCGGTATTGCTGTCGCGCAGCTCAAGGAAGCATTCGCGCGCCTCATGCTGATAGGCAATCGACATCAAGTGCTCAAGCAGCTTGAGCCCCAGGCCACGGCCCTGGCTCTCGGGCTTGACGGTGATATTGAGCAGATGGGCCTCGTCGAGGATGATCTGCACCACGCCATGCCCTACCTGCTGCTCACCTTCAAACATCAGCCAGATATGGTACTTGCCCAGGCCGTCGAGAAATATGCCGCGGGTCCAGGGGTGACTGAAAGCGGCGTATTCAATTTTCAATACCGCATCAAGATCCGCCTCGGTCATCGGGCGAAAAGTTACCGCATCACTCATCGTTCTGTTTCCAGCGCGCCATTAGCCGGCGCATGGCTTGCCACACATGCGCTTTGCGTTGTGGCTCATCCATTAAGAGTTCCAGGCCCGGCAACGCCCATGCGCTGCCCAGCCCTTCAATTTGCAGTTCAGTGTTGAACGCCTCGGCATCGGCCTCACCGGCAAAGCGCACCGCAGGCAGCCCGATCAGCCACAAACAGGCACATTCGGCCTCTTCCAGGCGGGCCATAAGAAAGCCCTGCACAAACTCACGCGCAGCCTCGGGCCCTTGATCGACATTGCCACGCCGCAGCAACGGCCAGCGCACCGGCTCGCCAATGATTTGCGGGCTGTCGGGCAAGCCGGCAGCGCGCAACATGTCCTTTAACAATAAATAGGCCGGGTCGCGGCTCTGGAATGCACCGCCTGTGGGTAACTCCACCAGCACCAGGCAACGTCCGGCCCGCAGTAACTGCAGGGCAAAACGCGGCGGTGGCAGTTGCACGACCTTGGCCGGTACAGGTGCCAACTCGGCTTCGACCACCGGTTTGCTGACCGGGCGACTGACCGAAGGTCGGGGCACTTCGATTTTTGGCCGCTCGACAGGTTTGCCCGGTGCAACCGCCGCCTTGACCGCAGGCCTTGTGATCACAGGCTCCGCGGGCGGCTCGGGGAGCACCAGCAGTTCTGGCCGCGAAGGGGCGGCAAACGGCAGTTCAGTGCGCGGCAACCAGCTGACCACTTGCATGGCAGTCAAGAAAGCGCGGCGGCGGGACTCATTCAACAAGGGTCGGCCATCTGTGGATTACTAAAGTGTGGGGATTCTACCGCCCTTCTGCCCTTCCCGCCCGCAGTTGATCTGCCAAGTGATGACTCGACAGCACGTTGCAGTACAATCGCGGCCTTTACTTGCCAATTGACCGGCCCTCCCATGATCGAACCCAAGCGCGTTTTACGTGCCCTCGCCGAGCACTGGGCACTCCTTGAGCCTTTGTGTGAACACTTCGACCAAGGCACCCTGAGCCTGAACGAATTACGCCTGCAACTGGCCGTTCATCAGATGGACAGCACGCCGCAAGACATCACCGCCGTGCTCGATGCCTGGATTCGTCTGGACATTCTGGTGCCGGTCGCCAAAAGCCCGAACCGTTTCGAGCTAAACGCCCAGATTCACGACTTTCTGGCTTATTTGCGCCACGAGCACCGCCTTGGCCTGTGCCTGGAAATCGAAGCCTACCTGCGCCATCTGGAGCGGCTGGCAGGTTATATCCAGGATGCCTTCGACATTCGAGACGGCCATGACCTGGCACGCCAGCTGCGTTTACTCGATATGCGGGTACGCGATGTATTGAAAAAACTCGCCAACGATGAACAGGCGCTGGTGGCCGTAGCCGAACGGGCCAAGACCAGCGACCGGCAAATTCCGTTGCGTCAGCGCTATGCCGAAGTGCTGGCAACCTGGGATGAATACGTCGAACCCATGATTCAGCTGGTCAACGCCGACGGCGCTTTCGAGCAAGGCGTACGCAAGGTCGAAGTGGTGCTACTGCGCATGCTCAGCGAACAGCAACGCCTCGGCCACTTGGTAGACGACGACATGCTGCTGCGCACCCATGCGCGCATCCTTGAGATGCAAACCAGCGCCCAGATGACCCTGCGCCATGCCCGTGAGTTGCTACTGCCGCTGCGTGAAGAAGCCCGCCGGCACAATGCCGTGACCCGTGGTGCCGCGCTGGCACTGGCAGCCATCCGCCGCAAAGGCCTGGACGCAGTGCCGCAAGCAGCCATGCCGATGTTCACCCGCCCGCAAAGCACCTTTTTGGGTAGCGCCAGTCAGGTTGAGGCTTATGTCTATGCCCTGGCCCGCTTCGAAGCCAAACCGGCGAAATTTCCCAAGGCGCATAAGGTCCACCGCGGCGAAACGCCCAAGGCCCCGCGCACGGTCAAGGAAATGCTCGACCGCTGCAGCGATGCGCTACCGATGCCGGACTTGATGTGCTGGCTGCTGGCACAAGAGCCAGACGGCGACACCGATGAGCTGCTGTACTGGTTCTCACGCCTGTCCCGTGAAAAACGCTTCGTGCGCGAACGCCTGGAGCGCCGCGATTACCACACCCACGAACATTTGGTCAGCCTGCGCTCCTTCGCTCTGCTTTCTCACAGCGAAGATGCGACCCAGACTACTGCGAGCTCTCTGCATGCATCTTGATCTTTCTGAACTGTCCCAGCTGGCACCGATTTTTCGTGAGCTGTTCAAGGGTTATCACGTCAGCCGCCGCGACCCGGAGCTGTACGCGCAACTGTCGAACTTCCAGGATCAATACCGCGCCCTGTTTAAAGCCCTGGGCTTTGAACTGGTGTGTGATACCCGCGGCTTCTATTACTTTGTGCCCGACACTGCCACTGCGCAGGTCAACAAGACCGCACAGCGCCTGGCGCTATTCACGTTTATCATCGTCGAGCATCTGGCCGATCAGGGCCGCGATCCGATTGCCGTGCTCGACGGTGGCAGCCTGGGCCGCGACGAATTGCCCGCGCTGCTGGAAAAATACCGCGACCTGTTTGTACAGGCTGAAGTCACCAGCCAGGACGAACTGGAAGAAAAGATCATGCGCCGCATGACCCAGCTCGGTTTTGCCAGTGAAGAACCCGGCATCTATCGCTTTCTGCCACCGATGCACCGTTTTCTCGATGTGTGCCTGTCGGTGCAACAAGACCGCGACCTGGCCGCCAGCCTGCACAGCATCCTGCCTTTGCCCACGCCGGTGCTGGCCGATGACGACAGTGATGACGAGGCCGCATTGGCCCGCGCCATTGCCGACGAACAACAGGAGATGGACGCATGAGCCAGGAACGCTACGGCATTCGCCGCTTTGCCCTGTTGAACACCGCCGGTTACAGCCTGGGGCTGTTCCCGCTGGAACACCCGCTGTCGGTCTACGGGGCGAACAACCTCGGCAAATCGGCATCAATCAACGCCTTGCAGTTCCCGATTCTGGCGCGCATGTCCGACATGAGCTTCGGCAAATACAGCCTTGAGCAGTCGCGACGCTTCTACTTTGCCTCGGACACCAGTTACATCCTGGTCGAAGTGTCCCTGCCCCACGGCCCCCATGTGATCGGTGTTGTCGGTCGCGGCCCGGGGGGCGGCTTCGGTCACCAGTTTTTTGCCTACGCGGGCAAACTGGACCTGGCCCACTACCAGAAAGACGACACCTGCCTGCGCCAGAAAGAGCTGTTCAACAATCTGGAGCGTAATGGCCTCAAAGCCTACGAGCTCAAGCCTGATGAGCTTCGGCGTCTGCTGGTGGGCGGCCATACGTCGATCCCCCTGGACCTGACCCTGATCCCGCTGCGCTCCACCAGCGAGCAGAGCCTGAAGACCTTCCGCGCGCTATTTATCAACCTGCTGCATATGCGCGAAATCACTGCGGCCAAGCTCAAGCAACTGTTCCTCGATGCGTTCGAACACAGCCTGCGTTCGGGCAGCGTTGATTACATTGCAGCGTGCGAAGAAGCTTTCCGTGATGTACGACGCATGGAGCAGGACTACAACGCACTGGTCGGCGCCGGGCCGTTGGTCGAGGCATTGGCCGCAGGTGTACGCCAGCGCGACCTGCTGCGTGGCAAGCTGCACCGCCTGTCACCGCTGCTCGATTCCTTGCTCGGTACCTGGCAGGACTACGCCGGGGCCCGCAAGGAAGAGCTGCTGATCCAGTCCGAGCACTACCGCAACGAACAGGACGCCCTGCAAAACAACCAGCGCAGCAGCACTCAGGAGTTGATGCGTCTTGAGCGGGAAATTTCCGGTATCCAGCGCTGGCTCGGCGAGTTGTCAGTGCTCAAACATCGCTTCGCCCTGGTCGACGACGTAAAGGTGCTTGAGCAGCAATTGCTGAGCGCCAAAGACGCCCACGACGAACTGGCGGGGGCGCTGGCGCAGTCGCGTCAGTTCAGTGCCGAGGATCTGGACGAGCGACTGCGCGATCTGGAAAAGCGCCTCAAGTCGGTCAAGCAGCAGCTCGATCACGCCGACAACAACAGCTATGCCCGCTTGCGCGAAGAGTTTTCGCAGCAGGATGTGGAACGCCTGATGCGCCTGTTCAACAGTGCCCTGTTCAGCCTGCCCCTGGGTGAGCACGGGATTGCGCTGGATGACAGCGATGCCTGGGTCAAATCGCTGGAGCTGATCCTCGATGGCTTTAAAGGCGAGCGTTTTGAAGCCCCGGGCCTGTCCATCGACTTGAGCCATATCGAGCCCCCTGCCCTGCAGGCACTGGCGGACCGCGCGGCTTTGCGCGAGCAGAAAGAGCGTCTGGAAAAAGAGCTCAAGCAACTCAAGACCCAGCAGGCCGTGACCTCTGACCGCGCCGCAAGCAAGAGCGAAGCCGAGTCCCTGTATCAGCAGGTGCTGGATGCGCAAAAGGCGCTGGAAGATTTCCGCCGCAGCCAGACGCTCAGTGCAGAAGAAGGCGAAAAACTCGAGCAACTGGCTCAGGCCGAAGCTGCGCAGGACGAGTTGAAACGCTCCAGCGATGCCTTCACCGAGCGCGTCCAGCAGTTGTCGGCCAAGTTGCAACTGGTCGGTCGCCAGATCGGTGACATGGAAGCCAAACAGCGCACCCTGGATGACAGCTTGCGTCGACGCCAACTGCTGCCCGCCGACTTGCCGTTCGGTACGCCATTTATGGATCCGGTCGACGATTCGATGGACAACCTGCTGCCGTTGCTCAACGACTATCAGGACAGCTGGCAGGGCTTGTTGCGTTGCGACGGCCAGATCGAGGCGCTGTACGCTCAGGTACGCCTCAAGGGTGTGGCCAAGTTCGACAGTGAAGACGATATGGAGCGGCGCCTGCAGTTACTGATCAACGCCTACGCCCACCGCACCGAAGAAGCCCTGACCCTGGGCAAGGCGCGCCGGGCCGCAGTCACCGATATCGCCCGCACGCTGCGCAATATCCGCAGCGACTACGACAGCCTCGAGCATCAACTGGCGCTGTTCAACCGCGAAATCAACAAGCGTCAGGTGTCCAACCTCAAAAGCTTCCGTATCGTGCTGGCCCCCAACAAGGAGGCGCTCAAGCATATCGATCAGATTATCCACAGCGCCGGCCAGTACGAAGAAGGCGAGACACTGTCGGTGTTTGACCTCAGCCAGAGCACCGAACAGGACAACAAGAACGAAGAGGCCAAGGAGTATCTGGCGCGCCTGGTGGCAGCCAACCATAACCAGTTGGGGCTCAAGGACTTGTTCGAGCTGGCGTTCGAGATCACCAAGCTCAATGGCCAGCCGGTGATCCACACGGATATCGATGGCGCGGCGTCCAACGGTACGACCATGACGATCAAGGCGCTGACCAACATGTATTTGTTGCTGCACTTGATGGACCGCGATCAGGCTGGGCGTATTCGCTTGCCGTACTACCTGGACGAAGCTGCCGACATTGACGAGAAAAACCAGACAGCTCTGCTGGAGACCAGTTTACAGCTGGGCTTTGTACCGATTCTGGCCAGTGTGAAGCCGCAGGTCTGCGCCCATGTGGCCATCGACCTGGAAGGCGGCAGCGGCCCTAACGGGATCTATATCGATGAAGACGACTGGAAGTACATTCGTCGCCATGACGAGGTGAAACCTGATGCGTTGACGGCGGTGGAAGAACGCGAACTGGATGAAGTCTGAGACTGAACCCCGTACATAAAAAAACCGCGATCATTGATCGCGGTTTTTTTTTGCAGCTTATTTGCCTAACGGGATCTTCGGTGCCCACTGCAGCCATTCGTCTTCGAACTTGTCAAAGAGCGGGAAGGTTTGCTCTGGGCGAGCCTGGGTGCCCAGCTTGTCGCCGTCCGGTGTGGCGAAGGCAATGCCACCCTGCACCAGGGTTTCCAGGGATTCAGTGCGAATCGTTGCTCCTTTGAACAAACCGAAGTCGACACCAAAACCGCTCGTATTCCAGAAGCGACTACCGCTACGCACCAACGGCGCGTAACGCGGCTCGATCAGGATATGTACCAGCACCCGGTCGGCACTGTTGCCCAACTCATACCCCGTGACTTTACCCACGGTGACTTCACGGTAGGTGACAGGCACGCCCTCCTTGAGCGAACCACGACGGGCAGCGCTCAATACCAGGCTCAATCCGGCCTGGGAAACGGCGGCATCCGGCGCTTGCTCCAGGGCTACAAAACTGGTCTGGCGCCCCAGTTGTTTGCTCGCCGGTTGCACCTCCAGGTACTGGCCGGTGACCAGGGTTTCGAGGTTGGCCGTTTTCATCAAACCAAGCTCCGGCTTGACCACCCAGAATTGGCTGCCAACCCGCGCAATCCGCTCAGGCACTTCGGTGATGCGTGCCTTGAGCAGAACCGATTGCAGGTCCTCGCTCAGGTCAATGCTTTCGATCTTGCCAACATCCAGCCCCTTGAAGCGAATCGGCGTACCCTCGCGCAGGCCATCGGCACGCGGCACCTTGATCGTAACGGCGACTCCCTGCTGCATGGCTGCGTCACGGTCAGTAAACAGACGGAAACGCGGGATACGTTTTTGCAGCGGCGCCTTGGCTTCCGGCGTTTCAAAAGCAATCCCGCCGGCCATCAGACTTTGCAGGGATTCGCTTTTAACCTGGATACCGCCGGTCAAACCGCCGGTCAACGTGATGCCGCTGGCATTCCAGAAACGGGTCGAAGCATTGACCAGATTCTCGTATTCCTTCTCGATATGGACACCGATCACCAACTGCTTTTTGGTGCGGGAGAACTGATAGCTCTGCACCGAACCGACCTTGACCTGCTTGTAGAGGATCGGGCTGCCGACATCCAGCGAGCCCAGGTTCTCGGTAAAGAGCACCATATGCAGGCCCGGTGAGCGCAGATCCAGCGGCGGAGCCTTTGGCCGGGCGACGAATTCGCGTTCGGGGGTGCTGCCCTTGTCACCCGGGCGAATGGCAATGTAGTTGCCTTTTACCAGCGCCTCCAGCCCGGTAATGCCGGCCAGGGAGATGGACGGCTTGACCACCCAGAACTGGGTGCCCTGCACCAGGTAATCTTCTGCCAACGGGTCCAGAGTCAGCTCGGCACTGGCGCTGGTCAGATCAGGGTCCACCTTGAGACCCTTGAGGCTACCGACCTGGATGCCTTTGTACATGACCGGCGTACGACCGGCCTGCAGGCCCTCGAAGTCGCTGAGTTTGACTTTGACCTTGATCCCCGCCTGCGCGGCATCGAAGTCTTCATAAAGACGGAACGGCAGGCTCGAATCGGTGGGCGGGCTGTCTTTGCGGTTCTCTGGAGTGGCGAAGGCAATACCACCGGCCACAATACTGGCCAGAGATTCGCTGCGCAGTTTCACACCCGACAGGTTGGCGTCGATGCTGATACCGCTGGCATTCCAGAAGCGCGTATGTTTGCGCACCAGATTGGCGTAGGTCGGCTCGATAAAGACTTTGATTTCAACAGTGCTTTGGTCTTCGGAAAGCACATAGCTTTTGATCTGCCCTACCTGGATCTGCTTGTAGAACACCGGGCTGCCACGGTTCAACGAACCGAGACGCTCAGCTTTAAGCGTCAGGTGCAGACCTGGTTTGGCATCAGACAAGGGCGGTTCTTGTGACAGCGCCTTGAACTTGCGTGCAGGCTCGCCATCGGCGGGACTGACCGCAATATAGTTGCCGGACACCAGCGTTTCGAGCCCGGTGATACCGGCCAGAGTGACACTGGGTTTGACCAGCCAGAAACGGGTATTGGTTTTCAGGTATTGCTCAACGTCCTTGTCCATTTCGACGGTAGCAATCACCCCTTTGCTGGGGCCAGACTCGTCGAGGGCGAGGGTTTTCACCTTGCCCACGGGCATGCCTTTGTAGACCACCTCGGTCTTGTTGGCGACGATGCCTTCGCCGCTCTCGAAACGCACCTGAATATCGATGCCGGTTTCGCTGTAGGCACGCCACCCCAGCCAGCCACCGATGACCAGGGCAATAAGCGGAAGGATCCAGATCGCCGACCAGTTGGAAGCCGGGCGGGTTTTAGCGGTAGGCAAGTCACTCATGGTCGTCGTCCGACTCCGTGTTGTCCCAAATCAGTCGGGGATCAAAAGTTACAGCTGCAAGCATCGTTAGCACCACCACACTGGCAAATGCCACTGCGCCAAGATTGGCTTCGATGCTGGCTATGCGTCCAAAATTCACCACGGCCACCAAAATGGCAATGACGAAAATATCCAGCATTGACCAACGGCCAATGAACTCGATAAATCGGTACATGATGATACGTTGCCGGGCAGAAAGAGGCTGATGGCGTTGTACCGAAAACAACAGCAAGGCGATGCCGACCAGCTTGAAGGTGGGCACCAGAATACTTGCCACAAACACCACGCCAGCAATCGGGATCATGCCGTGCTGTACCAGCTCGATGACACCCGCCATGATCGTACTCGGCGAGCCCTGGCCCAATGAGTTGACTGTCATGATCGGCAGCAGGTTGGCCGGGATATAGAGAATGGCCGACGTCAGCAGCAATGCCCAGGTGCGCATCAAACTGTCGGGGCGACGCGCGTGAACCAGAGCACCGCAGCGAGTACAGGTTTGCTCGTCGGTTTCGGGGTCTTGCCTGTTCAGTTCGTGGCATTCGCCACAGATCAAGATACCCGCATCAATCGCCCGCATGAGCATCCTCCCCGGATAACGCCTGCCAGATCTGGTGAGGTGACATCACCACTTCCAGCCAGACCTGTACCAGCAACAGGCTGACAAAACAGACCAGGCCCAGGCCAAGACTCAGCTCAGCCAGATCGGACAGTTTTACGATGGCCACCAGCACGCCCATGAAGTACACCTCAAGCATGCCCCAATCACGCAGATGGTGATAAATGCGGTAAATCAGCAAACCGTAGCTGCGCCCGATATTCCAGCGAATGCTCAGCAACACAGCAAGCTGGCAGAGCAACTTGAGCAGCGGGATGCCCATGCTGCACAGGAACACCACCACCGCGATGCCTTGCATGCCGGTGTTGTACAAACCGAGCACACCACTCCAGACCGTGTCTTGCGACGCCTGGCCCAGTAGATTGAGCTGCATGATGGGTAAAAAGTTCGCAGGTATGTAGAGCAGCAAAGCAGCAATCACAAGCGCAAGGCTGCGTTCAACCACCTTGTGCCTATGAGCGTAGAGTTCATAGCCGCAGCGCGGGCATTGGGCTTTCTCACCGAGGGCGAGATGCGGCTTGCGCATCAGTAGATCGCACTCATGACAGGCCACCAACTCGTCCAGCGGTAATTCTGACACCCTGCGGGGGTCAACCGGATCTGGCATATAGGGAGTCTCAGGCTCAGAAAATGACTGGGCCTATTCTAGTGCGCGGGCTACAAAATAACTGTGCCTATTTGCAGGACTTTAGCTGCAGGCGATCTGAAGAACGATACGCTCAGGCGGGTCATAACTTTTTTCGCCACAAAAACAAAATCCCCGTCTGCGTGAGCAGACAGGGATTTTGGAATTTAATCTTGACGATGACCTACTCTCACATGGGGAAACCCCACACTACCATCGGCGATGCATCGTTTCACTACTGAGTTCGGGATGGGATCAGGTGGTTCCAATGCTCTATGGTCGTCAAGAAATTCGGTAGCCAGGTCGTTTACCTTTCGGTTCACGCTCCAGCGAATGGGTATGTAATAGATGTGGTGTTTTGTGAACCGCAAACTTTCGGTTTGTATCGTCTTCACACACCGCAATTCGCTTCTAAGCAAATTGCTTGGGTGTTATATGGTCAAGCCTCACGGGCAATTAGTATTGGTTAGCTCAACGCCTCACAGCGCTTACACACCCAACCTATCAACGTCGTAGTCTTCGACGGCCCTTTAGGGAACTCAAGGTTCCAGTGAGATCTCATCTTGAGGCAAGTTTCCCGCTTAGATGCTTTCAGCGGTTATCTTTCCCGAACATAGCTACCCGGCAATGCCACTGGCGTGACAACCGGAACACCAGAGGTTCGTCCACTCCGGTCCTCTCGTACTAGGAGCAGCCCCTCTCAAATCTCAAACGTCCACGGCAGATAGGGACCGAACTGTCTCACGACGTTCTAAACCCAGCTCGCGTACCACTTTAAATGGCGAACAGCCATACCCTTGGGACCGGCTTCAGCCCCAGGATGTGATGAGCCGACATCGAGGTGCCAAACACCGCCGTCGATATGAACTCTTGGGCGGTATCAGCCTGTTATCCCCGGAGTACCTTTTATCCGTTGAGCGATGGCCCTTCCATACAGAACCACCGGATCACTAAGACCTACTTTCGTACCTGCTCGACGTGTCTGTCTCGCAGTCAAGCGCGCTTTTGCCTTTATACTCTACGACCGATTTCCGACCGGTCTGAGCGCACCTTCGTACTCCTCCGTTACTCTTTAGGAGGAGACCGCCCCAGTCAAACTACCCACCATACACTGTCCTCGATCCGGATAACGGACCTGAGTTAGAACCTCAAAGTTGCCAGGGTGGTATTTCAAGGTTGGCTCCACGCAAACTGGCGTTCACGCTTCAAAGCCTCCCACCTATCCTACACAAGCAAATTCAAAGTCCAGTGCAAAGCTATAGTAAAGGTTCACGGGGTCTTTCCGTCTAGCCGCGGATACACTGCATCTTCACAGCGATTTCAATTTCACTGAGTCTCGGGTGGAGACAGCGCCGCCATCGTTACGCCATTCGTGCAGGTCGGAACTTACCCGACAAGGAATTTCGCTACCTTAGGACCGTTATAGTTACGGCCGCCGTTTACCGGGGCTTCGATCAAGAGCTTCGCGTTAGCTAACCCCATCAATTAACCTTCCGGCACCGGGCAGGCGTCACACCCTATACGTCCACTTTCGTGTTTGCAGAGTGCTGTGTTTTTAATAAACAGTCGCAGCGGCCTGGTATCTTCGACCGACAGGGGCTTACGCAGTAAATGCTTCACCTCCATCGGCGCACCTTCTCCCGAAGTTACGGTGCCATTTTGCCTAGTTCCTTCACCCGAGTTCTCTCAAGCGCCTTGGTATTCTCTACCCAACCACCTGTGTCGGTTTGGGGTACGGTTCCTGGTTACCTGAAGCTTAGAAGCTTTTCTTGGAAGCATGGCATCAACCACTTCGTGTTCTAAAAGAACACTCGTCATCAGCTCTCGGCCTTAGAATCCCGGATTTACCTAAGATTCCAGCCTACCACCTTAAACTTGGACAACCAACGCCAAGCTGGCCTAGCCTTCTCCGTCCCTCCATCGCAATAACCAGAAGTACAGGAATATTAACCTGTTTTCCATCGACTACGCTTTTCAGCCTCGCCTTAGGGACCGACTAACCCTGCGTCGATTAACGTTGCGCAGGAAACCTTGGTCTTTCGGCGTGGGTGTTTTTCACACCCATTATCGTTACTCATGTCAGCATTCGCACTTCTGATACCTCCAGCAAGCTTCTCAACTCACCTTCACAGGCTTACAGAACGCTCCTCTACCGCATCATCCTAAGATGATACCCGTAGCTTCGGTGTATGGTTTGAGCCCCGTTAAATCTTCCGCGCAGGCCGACTCGACTAGTGAGCTATTACGCTTTCTTTAAAGGGTGGCTGCTTCTAAGCCAACCTCCTAGCTGTCTAAGCCTTCCCACATCGTTTCCCACTTAACCATAACTTTGGGACCTTAGCTGACGGTCTGGGTTGTTTCCCTTTTCACGACGGACGTTAGCACCCGCCGTGTGTCTCCCATGCTCGGCACTTGTAGGTATTCGGAGTTTGCATCGGTTTGGTAAG